>NZ_WEKT01000056.1:0-32276 GCF_009874545.1 Vibrio eleionomae
AACCATATCGGTATTGATATAAATAATAACTATAAAATTAAAGAGCATTCTTAATCTGGAAATATTGCACTAGGGATTATGTAACGGCACAAATAAAAGCATCCTCATAGTAGATGAGAATAATTTTTATTTAACGGTATTACCATATCATTAACACATTAAAGCGCTTTAGCTTTACGAATGATTTAAACACTGCACCACATCTTGAATATAGGGGTCTTCTATGCACCATGATTGCAACGTACTATAAAGCTGCATCACATAATCAGTGTTAGTACCGATTGATCCCTCCGCTAATGCAATAACGCTAGATGCAGACTCAGGGCTTTCGTCTGGGACATGGTCGGGATGAGCGACATTACTAACAAACACAATAGCCTGAATGGTCTCTCCAGATGTCAACTTAACACTCTCCCAACGGGGCAAGTATAAACCGGTGATCATTTCTCGCGTCCAAATCACTTTAAGCTCATCAACTAATTGATCATCATCTGCTAGTCGAAAAGCCATGCCTTGTGTTTCACCACCATGATCCAAAGATAACATTCGTCCGGGGTGTTGTTGACTTGCTCGACCTGAGATCAATTTCAGATTAAATCGACGCTGCCACCCTTTTAAGGTGCCCTTGCGCATTTCTTCAATAGTAATTAATGGATTCCACATCAAGGAACCATAAGCAAACACCCAAACAGGTTGATTGGATTCACGTTGGGCTAATGTGTCAACCAGTGACTGGTAAATACTATTTTTATCCCAAACCATCCCTGCTGGTAGCGTGTTGGCATGTTCTTCATAAAAATGACCACTAACCATATCCTTTCTCGACAGCACTGTTATTCCCTCCGTTCAAACGTGATTGCTCGTATTTTTCGCGTGATTCTTCTTTACATACCTCCGCTAAATAACCACTCCTTCCGTTACTGAGCTTGACCTATGTTGGTTGATAACGCCCTAAGTTCCACATTTTGAGGTCATTAGAGTATATGTATTCAATTGTATACTTAAATAGTTTTAACATACTGATTGTTTGGTAGGAATAAAAAAACAGCGACATCACGTCGCTGTTTGATTCATGGTGTTCAATCACATCACTTATGGCCCGTTAACGGCATAGTGAGATGTTAACCGCCGAACTCTCTATGGATTGGGAATAAGCAGCTTTGACACTTGCATCGCATTATGTAGATAGAAATCAGAGGCATCTTTTGGCAACAAATAGCCTTGCTGCACAAGCTGGTTTGCACTTTTGGCGACTTGGTGCTGGTAATCTCTTCTGCCTTCATACAACGTTGCCAAAGAAGCGCGGCTATCGTGCGGATTTTTAATGTTGTCGTTCGCAGCTAAAGGAACACTAGAACCGAACCAATCACAAGCCTCACCTAAAGCATGTCCAGCTTTACGATAATTCCACCCCATATATGTTGCTAAAGGAACAGCAACTTCCGGTGTTAAAATACCACTGGTTTCGTTACCATTTTTATCAACGGCGGGAACACGAAGTTGGTATGCTTTATCTGTATGAATATGAGGAATTGCACCTTCATAATCTGTTAGATACACCCGGTTCAGCTCTCCAGAGTATGGCACTTTCAACGATACCGTCTTTTTACTATCTGGCTGGTACACTGTTAACTGGCTTAAATCAGGCATCGCTAATTGGCTAGGTAACACTGCTGTACCTTTATCGATTAGAGGATAAGAGGATGGCGGAGGAGAGATACCTTTTGCTACCCAAGCAATCATTGAGTGCATCAGCGCTCGATCAACCGTATTTTGATCGATACTACTGTCGGGCAAGGCACAGGTTTTATTCCAAGATGAAAATGGCGGGAATCCTGTCGTTACCCCAACGCTCCCTGTATGCTGAGCACCTGCAACCATGTAGTAACGTACATTCTCAGGTAACACTAAGTCTTTCCCGTCACCATCAGTTGTGACTAAAGAAGCCCCTGCTCCCCACCATTCAAACGAACCATCTAACTGAATCACTTTAGGGCAAGTGTGGGTAGCTTGACACTGTTTTAATATGCCGTCGGTTTTGCCACTTACAGGATCTGTAAATACGTTATATGCAAATGGGAAATCAAACCCACGCATAAAGTGATCTTCATGAGCACGAGACCAACGTCCAGGTTGAGAAAATGCATAATTTAACCAAATACGGCGGCCCCCAGGGACAATCGGCATTAACCCCTCAAAAACCTTTTTACCATCCAAACTGCGGTTAAATCCCTGATACAAGAAACCACGCAAGTAACGTCCTGACTGGGAAATCCCCTCACCAATCGCTATATCAAAGTTCTGGCTTTTATCACAATGGTCACTGACACACTGTGCTTGTTTTAGCTCGTTAAGAGGGTTGGCATTTCCCTTCGCATCAGACTTTTGCTCGCGAAGGAAAGTAATCAAATCACGTACGGCTGCAAACCCAACCCCATTAACCTGCGGATCTTTCGCTCGATATTCAAAACTGTATATCGTGCCTTGATCAGGAGAGACTTTCTTACCATTTGGTCCAGGCACAGTTTCTGGCCGTTTAAAATCAACTGAGTAGCTCCCATCTTTGTTAGTAACGTAATGCCATTGGGAAACTTCCACAGAGGGAGCTTGATAACTTTGCGCACTATGATTATTGCGGCCATATTCTGTTTGCCAAGACTGGCGAGCCGTCAATTTTGCGCGCTCAGTATCTTTTGGATTCGCAGGAGGATAAGACAATTTAATCGTCTTTTTCCCAACCATATCTGGGATGTACTCCTCGCGACTCATTCCCGTAATTGCACTCCCATCTGAATGACGTGCAATTGGGAAATCGGTACCTAGTGGTGCACTAGGGTCAAGACTGCTGTGTCCATTGAGCGGTAAATCTCCCTGCCAACCACTCCAAACGATGGTATACCCTTGCTCTAACCATGATGGAAATGTCCCATTAGGTGCTTCACCTTTACCCAATTCCCCCCCACCGATAAAGGTATATTTACCAAGCTTTCCGCCGCGATTAGCCACTTCATAGATTAATGCACGTTTCGCATGCTGCATATTTTGCGGAACAAGCAGAACCACATCAGTTTTATATTCGACATAGCCCTCTTTATTCACCGGAGCATTCTTAAGGTAAACAATATTGCTATTTTCCGCAGCATTTGGGTCGAGTTCACCATGAACAATACCTTTAACGACTCGATAAGCTGTTTTACCACCTTGTGGAATATTCCCGTTAAATGCTGGGGAATCGGAGACAATTTCTAAATTTTGAATGAGTCCAGCAGGGTGAGGAGCACCATTACCTGCCAAAGCAGGCGCAGAGCATATTGCAGAGCCAAAGGCCAATGAAGTCAGTACCGTTGATTTAGAATATAGTGCTTGAAGATGATGAAGAGAATATAGCGTTCGGTCGGAAAGACTATTCGACATAGATATCGAATACGTTGAGAATCCCATCTCGTATACTCCTTATATTTAGATGTTCGTCAAAAGACATGTTTATGCTGAATAACACTGACTAGCGAGTATTGTTATTCAAAACATAGCTGTGTGATTTTGAACAAATCAGGCTAACAGAATTTCACCATGAATTGATATAAATATTTATAAGTCATTGAAGGAGAATAGCATTACTTGCATTATTCGACCTGGTCTCGATTCGTTGATGAATATGCAAAGGCCAACTTTCTATTAATACCAATCAGCCATACACATACTCGGGGATGAGCAAAATGAGAGAGGGGTTGATAATGAGATGAGAAGCTAATAGAACCCTAACTGTGAGTTCTATTAGCTTTAAAAGCAATAAATTACATCCTTTTTAAGGGCTTAACCACACTATCAAGGCCTTCGATTTTTAGCGCCAAGCACAATTTAAGTAATTCACCCAGCTCTCCTTCAGGGAAGCCTTTTTTGTCAAACCATAACAAATAAGCCTCGGGTAAATCGATCAAACAACGCCCGGCATATTTACCGAAAGGCATTTTCATTCTCGCCAATTTAAGGATGTTTTCTTTTTCTAACATGTGTTACCTAGTGAATTTGAGCAGTTAACCGAGCTAATATCCTCGGTCAAACATTCGGATTACGCATGCACGTAATCATTCACCCACTCCAAAATATCAATCAAATCATGATCCGGCATATCTAACAGCCGATCACCGACGTACCATTCAATAAAGCATTGATCTGGCTGTGGTGCATTTTGTGGGTGCCCTAACCAGATACCTTTCGTTTGCGCTAATTTATCCCGCAAAACGTTAGCTTTTTCAACCGATACAGGTAAATACCAATGGAACATATTGCTCTGAGGAACAGCAGGATTCAACGTAAAATCAGGGTAATCATGAAAAATTTGATATACATGTTCGGTTCGCTCATAGAGCTCTTCGATTCTCGCGATACGCTCATCAAACTGCATTACAGCCGCTACAACATAAGGCGTACGATGATAAACATTACCACCTTGTCTGCGCATCCACATACGAGCTTTTTCTATCAAAGCACTATCGCCTAATAGTACCGAACCACCTAAGCCATTGACGCCTTTATATAACGATACATAAACGGAATCAAAACCCTGTGTGATTTCTGAATAAGCTTTATTGTAATAAGGCCCAGCCTCCCACAAACGAGCACCATCCATATGTAGATGAATACCATGCTGATGGCAATAACGTTTCACTTGCTCTAGCTCTTGCCATGATGGTAACTGGCCACCCAATTCACGCATTGGTAATTCATAAACAGCAGCGGCAATGTTGTCAGGCCACTGCTTTAAATCTTCCACATTCCATGGGCGATAACGATCGCCTACAGGCAACACATTAAAGCGGTTCTGCAGTTGAAAACCTTGCCCTTCGTGTCGAGTAATATGCGAGGTATCGTGTAAAGCCACGTTGTGGCAATGCTTCTCTTGACACGCCATCTCTAGGACTGTCGCTTGAGTCATCGTGCCTGTAATCACAAACAACGCAGATTCAAAACCCAGCAAAGTCGCTAGCTTCTGCTCAAACTGCTGTATGGTTTTTCCCTCTCCATAGCTGTCGTGATCGGCGCTATTGTTCTCACACCATTCTGCCATCTGCGCAAAAAGTTCCGCAGGGCTTAATTCGTGGTTTCCAGAAAGAAAAGTGTGGCAGTTTTTGCGTAAATCTGTCGCCATCTTCAATATCCAATGTAGTAGTGTGTTCTCCATTATTGCCGTACCAAACGGCAATAATGCTGGTAAAATTATCCGTCTCAGGATAGATATTCATTTAATCATTGCGGTTTTTTAGCCCATTTACTACTAACAAACCTGCAAACTTAGTCTGGTCAATTTTCTGTTAACCATAGCTCATTGGCGTATAGGTTGTTACTATACGCGCGCTTATACTTGACTTAATTAATAAGATATTGGTTTTAACCTCAATAAATCAAGTAAAAATCAATCACTTCTAATATTGAAACAAAAGACGTACATGAAAAAATCCCTTATTTCACCGCTGGCGAAACAACTTTTTACCATGACTTGGCCGATGCTTTTCGGCGTTCTCTCGTTGATGAGTTTTCAACTTGTAGATAGTGCATTTATCGGCCAACTCGGTGTATTACCTTTGGCGGTACAAGGATTTACGATGCCAATGCAAATGGTCATTATCGGCCTTCAAGTCGGGCTAGGCATCGCAACCACAGCCGTTATAGCCAAAGCCATAGGTGCAGGAAAAGAAGATTATGCAAAACGCCTTGGTGGATTAGTTATCGTCATGGGCGGTGGAGGTGTCGCTCTTTTTGGTGTTCTTATCTATGCACTTCGCCATGTGATTCTCGCTTTACTTGGCGCGCCTGACACGGTAATTCCAATCATCGATAGCTATTGGATTTGGTGGTTGTGTAGTGCATGGATTGGAGCGATGCTGTATTTTTTATACAGCCTATGCCGCGCCCATGGCAATACGATGCTACCGGGCTCTATGATGATGGTCACGAGCCTATTAAATATGGTCTTAGATCCTCTGTTCATTTTTACTTTTGACCTTGGAATCAATGGCGCAGCCATCGCAACGAGTATCGCCTTTGCTATTGGCATTTTGGTTGTCGCTCCACGAGTGGCTAAACGTCATTGGATGCGCTTCGATTGGCATGATCTCGATATAAAGAAGAGCGTACTCGATATTGCCCATATCATGGGACCAGCAATGCTTAGTCAATTATTGCCCCCACTCTCTTCGATGTTAGCGACCAAGTTACTTGCGACCTATGGCACAGCAGCAGTTGCAGCATGGGCACTAGGTTCTCGCTTCGAATTCTTTTCGATTGTTGCTGTTCTAGCACTTACGATGTCACTGCCACCGATGGTTGGCCGCATGTTAGGAGCAAACAATCTCTCTCAAATACGTTCGCTTGTGAATATAGCGATCAAGTTTATTTTTATTTCACAACTGGTTATTGCTGCATTGGCTTACCTACTTGCCACACCATTAACTCAGTTAATGACTTCTGAACCAGAGGTGCGCCACATCTTGTACTGCCACCTTACCGTTGTGCCTTTTAGTCTAGGATTATTAGGCATTTGCATGTTAATGGTCTCGGTGTCGAATGCGTTAGGAAAATCGTATGTTGCTCTGACCATTTCAGCACTGCGATTGTTCGCTTTTTTCTTACCCTGTTTATGGCTAGGAGCCCAATGGGGTGGTTTACCCGGCTTATTCATGGGAGCCTTGTGTGGCAATATTCTAGCGGGTATCACCGCTTATTTTCTGTATAAAAAAGCACTGGGCAAAGTGGAAATGCAATTAGCTTAGTCATCAGCTCCTCAAACGCTCGCCTAGGCGAGCGTTTCTGTTTTATACCTTTCCCAAAAATTAAAAAGCTAATCGTGCACGTCTTCAAGAAATATAAATTCCATACTTTAAAATATGAAATTTAAATTCCAATCATAAATCTAGCAGCGTATTGTTGTCTCACAAGGCTTTTACTTTTGAGAGGAAGATATGAATTCAATACCAATTCCAGATATGGATACGCTCGTAAAACAAGAACAAGAAGCACGCTTTTCCAGTTTTTCTTTTGCCGATGCTTGGTCTTTAGGCAACATCTTGTATCAAAAAGCGCTAGAAAGAAAAGCACCTGTTGCTCTTGAAATCTATGCATTTAACCAAGTTCTTTTTCAAGTATCTCTACCGGAATCCGCTCCCGATAATCTAGAGTGGATGCGTCGTAAACGTAATACCGTTCTGCGTATAACACATTCCTCATTATTAGTTGGTCAGAGTAATGACAAAATGGGCGCTCGAATGGAACAACAAAACTTCATTAATCAAGCGGAATACTGCGATCATGGCGGGAGCTTTCCACTGCGTCTTACCTCAGGAGCAGTGATTGGTGCAGTGAGTGCAAGTGGATTACCATCACATGAAGATCATGCGTTGGTGTTTGACTCTATCAACACATTTTTGCATCAATAAAACGAAAAAAGGTTTAACCCTCGGGCTAAACCTTTTGTTATTTATTCAAAGCAACACTGTCTAACAATTAACGGTTACGACGAGCTTCAACAGCATTTGCTAACTGACGAAGCATTTTCTCGGTATCATCCCAACCAATACATGCATCAGTAATAGATTGACCGTAAGTCAACTCTGCGCCTGCTTCAAGATCCTGACGACCTTCCACAAGGTGAGATTCTACCATTACACCGAAGATAGCATTTTCACCCGCTTCGATTTGATCACACACATCTTGAGCAACAACCATTTGGCGTTGGTACTGTTTAGAGCTGTTAGCATGACTGAAATCGATCATTACTTTTTGTGGCATACCGATTTCTTCAAGTTTTTGTTTCACTTGAGCGACATGTTCAGCACTGTAGTTTGGCTCTTTACCACCACGTAAGATGATGTGGCAGTATGGGTTACCGTTTGTTTGCACAATCGCTGAATGACCGTACTTAGTCACAGATAAGAAGTGGTGTGAAGATTCTGCAGAGCGAATCGCGTCCGCAGCAATCTTGATGTTACCGTCAGTACCGTTTTTAAAACCAACAGGACAAGATAGGCCAGATGCTAGCTCACGGTGAACTTGTGATTCAGTTGTACGCGCACCAATTGCCCCCCAACTAATTAAGTCAGCCAAGTATTGAGGCGTGATCATATCGAGGAATTCACTCGCGGTTGGAATTCCCATATCAGTAAGATCAAGCAACAGTTTTCGGCCAATACGAACACCATCATTAATTTCGTAAGTGTCATTGAGGTATGGGTCGTTAATTAAACCTTTCCAACCTACAGTCGTACGTGGTTTTTCAAAGTAAACACGCATCACGATTTCAAGACGATCACCTAACTCATCACGCAGCGATTTAAGACGTTTACCGTACTCTAGAGCGGCTTCAGTGTCATGAATTGAACATGGACCGATGATCACAACTAAGCGGTCATCTTTTCCTTCCAAGATATTGTGGATTGCTTCTCTAGCATTAAAAGTGGTTGAAGCAGCAATATCAGTTGCTGGGAATTTTTCCAGCACCGCAATTGGCGGTAATAATTCTTTAATTTGTTTAATTTTCACATCATCGTTCTGATACATTGCTTACTTCGTCCTGTTGTGCGCTACGAATTATCGTTCGTTAGGTATTAATCTCTTTTTGCAGTTGTGCTGCAGTCCCTGTAAGTTATCGGGTCTTTCAATCTAGCGCAAGCACTTTTTAAAATAAAAGGCAACATTTAGCCTTTCTTTACAAATAACCCAATGTGTAAAATAATATATACACACTAAAAAATAGAATACCAAAGAAAAAGTAAGCCAGATAAATAACTGATTAATATAAAATAAATTCCAATAACATTACTAAAATCAAGTTTATACAACCCCCCTAAATTCCATGTTCGTCGTGGTCAGGTAAACAGCCTAAGACACCTGATAAAGAAAAAATTAATTGCATAGCATCACAAAAAATTATGTTTCAACAAGGAATTGATACGTTAATTTGAGTAATAATACACATTTTGTTCGGCATAAATAGGAATCTTTGCATAACGTTTATCGATTGCGTGCGCATTATCTTAATGAAAGATCACATACAATTTACTTGATATCTACCCAAGTAACTTATAAATACTTAGGTATACAACCCATTAACAGAGCAAGGTGACACCTATGATGCGCTATGTCACTCAGTGGTTAGATAAAGACCCTGATCCAAAAACTCGTGAAGAGCTGCAGTTTCTTATCGACGAACAGATGACTGCAGAATTGGAAGACCGTTTTCAAACTCGTCTTCAATTTGGTACCGCTGGTTTACGCGGTAAAGTGGGCTGTGGTCCAAACAGAATGAATCGCTTAGTCATTCAAGAGACATCGGCGGGCTTAGCGAATTATTTGATTCAGCAAATCGCTGATGCAAAACAGCGCGGAGTGGTCATCGGTTATGATGGCCGACCAGATTCTCAACAGTTTGCTTATGATGCAGCCCAAGTGCTAACCGCTCATGGTATAAAAGTCTATTTAACCTATAAAGTAGCACCAACGCCTGTTGTTGCATTTGGTGTTAAGCATTTTCATTCAGCAGCAGCCATTGTTGTTACTGCAAGTCACAATCCTCCTGAATACAATGGCTTTAAAGTTTATTGGGAAAATGGCGCGCAGATTATTGCACCTCATGATACTGGCATTGCGGCCAATATCGATGAAGCAGCAAAACACGATGTGCCGATGCTGTCATTAGAAACAGCTGAACAACAAGGCTTACTTGTTTGGTTGAAAGAAGACTATTACCAAACTTATCGTGCTGCTATTAATAGCCAGCCCATCTTGCAGCAATCTAATGAACCTGAACAGCTTTCACTGGCTTATACTGCTATGCACGGCGTAGGTGCAGAGATGGCGGAAGCACTCTTGAAAGATGCGGGATTCACCAAGGTTTATAGTGTTCCAGAACAACGCGAACCCGATGGTACTTTTCCAACCGTTAACTTCCCTAATCCAGAAGAAGCGGGGGCAATGGATAAAGTGGTGGCATTAGCATCTAAACACAATGCTGATTTGGCCTGCGCCAATGATCCAGATGCGGACCGATTTGCCGCTGCTGCTCGTAAATCGGATGGCAGTTATCAAATGCTGACTGGCGATCAAGTAGGAACATTATTAGGTAACTACCTATTAAAACAAGCGGTTCCAACACAGCCTTTAGTCGGAAATACCATTGTATCTTCGAGTTTACTGAGCAAAATTGCCGAGCATTATGGTGCGCAATATTACCAAACCCTAACCGGATTCAAGTGGCTCACTAATGTCGCAATGCAGACCCAAACAGAGCAACATCCATTCATGTTTGCCTATGAAGAAGCGTTGGGTTACACCATTGGTAATACGGTATGGGATAAAGACGGTTTATCGACTCTGGTCGCTTTCGCACAACTGGCTTCACAACTCAAGCAACAAGGTAAAAGTGTTTGGGATGAACTGGCTGATATCTATCACCAACATGGTTTATATGTCACGGCTCAGCGCAGTATTGCTTTAGACCCATCCGCCCCACCAGTCGGTGATCAATTACGCCAAACTCCTCCAATGGAGATTGCGGGTCGCAAAGTATTAATAACCGAAGATTACAAACTGTGTGAGCGGCAATTTGCCAATGGCGACAAAGAATTAATTGCTCTGCCGGCAAGTGATGTGTTGATTTACCATTTGGAGGGAGATGCACGCGTGATTGTTCGCCCTTCCGGCACCGAACCTAAACTCAAGTGTTACTACGAGGTTGTCGGTGAATTCAGCGCTGACGCTGATTTTGCAACAGCACAACAACACGCCGATGAACAGATGGCGATGCTCATTACCGAACACCAACATAGTTTGGTATAGTTTTCCCCCTTAAACTAACGCCTCCGTTATGGGGGCGTTTTCATTTCCATCGATGTTATTATGTGAATTAAATCACTGATTATTATATATCTAAAAAATAGGCTCTCGGCACTTTAACTCCATTAATCCGCCCATATTTTATATATCCCCACCTAACTTCAAGATGCTGTTTCATCGCGCATCTTTAGTTCATTTGGGCATATTAGACCGGGGTCGTTACTCTGCCACCCATTCGATCTCGAATAAGGTCTTATCGCCCGCTTTAAGACGTCCTAGAAAGATATCTCCTGGCTGAACTTCACCAACACCTTTCGGTGTTCCTGTCATGACGATATCACCGTCTTCTAAGGTTGTGTATGATTTGATTTCATCGAGAATAGCGGCGGGTTTATACATCATTTGTTCGACGCCACCACTTTGCATTCGCACACAATTAATCAATAGCTCTAAATTTAGCGTACTGATATCAATACCTTGCAATGGCACAAACTTACTTAGAACCGCAGATCCAGTAAACGCTTTTGCTCGTTCCCAAGGAAGTCCTTTCTCTTTGAGTTTCGATTGCAGTTTTCGCTTGGTTAAGTCTAACCCAAGACCGACAGCATGAAACTGCCCACCTTTAGTCATAAAGCAAATTTCTGTCTCGTAGTGCAGCGTTTCTTCATGTGTAGCATGCAAAGTTCGACTGATAGCACTGTTGGGTTTGTGAAACACCACCATTTGGTCAGGCACAGCGTTATTAAGTTCTTGGATATGTTCGACGTAGTTACGGCCTACACAGACAATTTTGGAAGGTTCGATCGATTGATCATTTAATTTAACGGCATTCATAGCTCTTCCCTGAACAACATTTGAATGCCAAGTGTAACTTATTGCTATAAATCAACAAGTCAAACTGGTCACGATCTACACAAGCAATATCTGATTTTCTACATAGCGTGCCTATGCTTTCAAATCAGTGCCTTACCTAAGAGCAAAACCATTCTCGGTAAATCCGTGTGTTTTATTCAATTTTATGAATGACTTTTTCACATAACTTTTTCAGCAATACCATTTCTTCAACGTCGAGGTGAAACTTGCACATCATCGCCTGAGGTACTTCTAATGCTTGATCACGTAACGCGCTCCCTGCATCTGTCAGGTAAAGTTCTCGAACCCGCTCATCAATCTGGCTACGGCGTCGCTCCACTAACTCTTTTTTCTCCAGACGCTTAAGGAGAGGAGTAAGCGTTCCAGAGTCCAAATGTAATTTCTCGCCTAATGTTTTTACGCTGATGCCATTTGATTGCCATAAAACCATCATAACTAAATATTGCGCGTAGGTCAGATCTAACTTATCTAATAGCGGGCGATAAGAACGGACTACGGCATTCGCAGCACTGTACAAAGGGAAGCAAAGTTGGTTTTCCAACAATAGCAATTCGTCAGTACTCATCTCTGATGGCGATGACGTTTCGGGGTTATGGCAATGACTCATTTTTACTAACTCACAATTATATTGTGCACAATATACTTGCATTCGAGATAAAGATCGATATATAGTTGCACGCAATTAGATTGTACACAACTTAAATTTTGGAGAAAAATCATGGCAAACCTATATACAACTAAAGCAACTGCTCTTGCTGGACGTAACGGTCAAGTCGCAACGGATGACGGTCTACTCTCTGTTAGCCTTGCATATCCAAAAGAAATGGGCGGCAACGGCAATGCGACTAACCCTGAACAACTATTTGCAGCAGGATACTCTGCATGTTTTTCAAACGCTATTTTGCACGTCGCTCGCGAAGCCAAAATTGCGTTGAAATCAGCTCCAGTTGCAGCAGAAGTTGGAATTGGGGCAAATGCACAAGGCGGATTTGAATTAACCGTAAGCCTTGCAGCGCAGTTAGACTTACCCGATGAACAAGCTATCGAACTTGTAAAAACGGCTCATCAAGTTTGCCCATATTCAAACGCAACACGTGGCAATATTGATGTAAAAGTATCGGCAAATGGTAAATCGCTTGCATAATCAATCACCAAGTGGATGAAAGCTCGCCTCGGCGAGCTTTTTTTATACACCCTCAACAAAAACAACATCTAAACGTCAAGAACAAGTAATTAAACCGTCATTTGTTACCTCTAATTTTGAGCTTACCAAACGTTAGGGCCTTGAAGCTCATCTACTATCAATAAGGTAATAAAATGAAAAAAGCAGTTCTCGCCAGCGCCATATTCGCAGCACTCGTTTCTGGTTCAACTCTGGCAGCAACAGTCTATAAAGCAGATGGTACTGAATTAAAAATTGGTGGTCGCGTTGAGTTCCGTGGTGACTTCAATGCAACCGACAAAGGTGTAGAAATTGACGGCACAATGAAAGATAAAACCCGTGCTCGTTTAAATATCCAAGGTAAAACAGAAATTTCTGAAGGCCTCACAGGCTTTGCTCGCTACGAAGATGAACAAGCGGCCGGTGATTCTGACTTCACGCAACGCTATATGTTTGCAGGCCTTGATTTCGATGGTCAAGCGATCTCTTTTGGTGCCCAAGACATGGCAGCAGTTCAAGTATCTAGCTTCACTGATATTGGTCAGTTCACTGGATTACAAAAGTACTTAGATGCATCGGCTGACCATACAACCGGAGTGGTTGCATACCGTGGTAACTTCAATGACGCGTTGAACTTACAAGCGACTTACAAAGCCAATTCTGAAGATGATGCAGACTCATATGGCCTTTCTGCCGTTTACAAACTCCCTATGGGGCTAAAACTGGGTGCCGCATACTCTGCTGATGACAAACAAGTATCCTCAACCACTTCAAATGATGATGCCTACCAAGCTCTGTTCGGTTTAGGCTACTCAATGGACGCTCTATACTTGGGTGCGACTTATTCGTTCGGTGATACTGGTGAGGGTGATAACGAATTCGACGTTATCGAGATTGCAGCACAATATAAATTGACTGACGAAGCGAAAATTCAAGCTATCTATGGCAAAACCACCAATAAACCCGATGGTTCTGCAGACGTAGATTACGATAATTTCGTTGAATTAGGCGGTTACTACAGCTTTAACGCAAATTTAACTTCCTATGTCGCTTACAAAATTAACTCTGGCGACAAAGTAACATCAGGAACCGAAACAACTCGTGATGACGAAGATACTATCCGCCTAGGTTTAAAATACGCGTTTTAAGTAACCTCTTCACTAAATTCTAATTACTGTCCTTATCAGGGCCTGATTATGTCAGGCCTTTTTTATCATTTGACTTATCACTCTGAGATAACTTTTCTGCACCAATTTAAAACAAACTCTCACCATAAGTAAGCATATCCATTCAATTCAAAATCCACACAAAAAACATAAATACTTGAAAAATATATTTTTATTTTTTGGCACGCTTAGTGCATTAATCTAATTACAAATGCAGGCAGCGTTTGTGCTTCTTTTCAGTGATATGGCAGAAATCACTGGTCACTTCATGTTCTTGACCTCCCTTTCGGGAGGTTTTTTTTATCTATAAAATGAAGACTCCGCTAACCAATACCTAGGGGTTATCGCCTCAAATTATTCGAACATGTTCGTCTACCCAAAATATTGGTTCTCTCCAAAAACAAGAGTAATATTTAACCAGTTTAATATGCACTTGCTCTCTTTTGTCTTCATCAAGATGGCAACTAGGTTTGATTTTTATGACTGGAAATAGCAATGGATAACTCAACACGACCGATACATGGAGCAGCTTGGATGCTAACGGCTGGTTTAGCATTTGCAGTAGTAAATAGCGTGACACAAATCGCCAGTATTCGCTTTGGCCTTCCTTCCACTACCGTTGGACTCATTCAATATGGTATCGCGATAATCGTGATGATTCCTTACCTAAAATCACTCGGATTTCGTTCTTCGCTGCGCACATCTCATTTTGGTTTACACGTTTTCCGTGTGCTGCTAGCAGTAGTCGGTATCCAATTGTGGCTTTGGGCTCTCGCTTACCCCGTGCCGATTTGGCAAGGAATTGCGTTGTTAATGACCTCACCACTGTTTGCTACGGTTGGATCTGGCCTCATATTAAAAGAGAACGTCAGCTTAGCTCGTTGGGGAGCGACCATCACAGGCTTCATTGGGGCGATGATCATTTTAGAGCCTTGGTCAGATCACTTTAGTTGGGCGTCTTTATTACCCGTGGGGGCGGCATTTTTTTGGGCTTGTTATTCATTGATGGTGAAAAAGCTTTCACATGACGATTCCCCTTCCACTATGGTGATTTACCTATTGGTATTAATGACACCATTTAACCTAGTTCTAGCGATTCCTGAGTGGCATTTACCAACGGGAGGAACCATCTGGCTATTATTAATTGCAGCAGGGATATTAACAGCGATAGCACAATGGGCCATTGTAAAGGCTTACTCTGTCGCTGACGCCTCTTTCGTACAACCCTTTGACCATGCCAAATTGCCAATGAATGTGCTCGCTGGTTGGGTCGTTTTTGGCTGGGTACCACCCGGTCGACTTTGGCTTGGCGCACTGATTATTATCATGTCGGTCGCATTTATTACCCAATGGGAAAATCGCCAAACTCATGCGCCCCCCAAAGCCGCTTGATGCTCACTAGATAAATAAAAACCTTGCTTAAAAAACAAGGTTTTTATACCGAAAAAAGGCAGTGCTCGGTAAAAAATTAACGACGTTTTGGCTGATGGTACGTTTTACCCGCCATTTGATACACGTCTTTTTGCTTCAGACTGAAGAACAAATCAAAGAACCAAGCAACAAATAGGATGACATCATCCCCTTCATTCATAATGTATTCTACGAACTCTTGTTCTACACCTTCATCATTTGTTTCGATCGTTTGGTGATAGATACGCTGCTCACCATCTACTTCCGCTAAGATGAATTGTCCAGATAAAGATGCCGCGGCTTCTGCAATTTCTGCATCATCGCTTTGCTTAAGTAATGAAAGTGCATTTGGCAGGTTACCCTGCTCGCATAAGCTTTGAATCAAAGCTTCCAGTTCTTTTTGTTGCATGGAAAATCCTCTATTAAATCGCGCTGATTATAGCCTGAATACACCGCGAACATATAGGTTGATTTTAGGTTAAGAGGCTTTGGCAGGCACAACAACAGACTGGTGAGTGGATTGATAAAATAGAATACTGCTCATCAATACGCCGACAACTAAATAAAAATACCCTAATGCGATTTGCTGGTGAATCCAGTGTTCAACTAAATAACCACCTAATAATGCTGCGCATCCCATCTGGATTGACCCAGACAATGCGGCGACCGCACCAGCCTGTTTTTTATGAGGAGAGAGCAGTAGCGTCGTTGCTAAAGGAAAGGACATGCCTTGAGCAACAGATAAAATCGTAAATGAACAGACCAATTGAAATACAGAGAAATGGCCGGCAATCAAGGTAATACCCGCTAAAAAAATCATCGCAATTGAAATGCGCAAAATACGAAATGTTGGATAAAAACGGGTCAGTATGTTGACGGTTAAACTTCCCGCCAACAATCCCATAGAAGGAATAAACATCAAAGAGCCGTAGTCTGCTGCGGTCATACCTAATTGAACTTGCATCAGAAACGGCAATACAGAAAGTGTCACCATCGCCGAGGTATAACTGATCCAGTTATAACTGGCACTACTGATGACCTGTTTATTGCGCACTAACGACCAATACCCTTGAATCACGGTTTGAGGTCGAAAGCGTTGCTTAGTATAAGGCAATGTTTCCGGTAGAATAAAAAAACCTAGGGTACCAATGAACCCTACATACAAGAGTACAAAGATAAAGACCGAGTGCCATGTCAGTTGATACGCTAACCACCCCCCAAGCACTGGCGAAATAATTGGGGTTATCGATGCCGTAATCGACATATAAGAAAGTGCTTTGGTTAAATGCGATCCATCGTAACTATCACGCAGCACACTACGACCTAACACAGAAGCACTACCAGCACCTAAACCTTGCAACAATCGCCCTAGTTCTAGAGAACTTAACTGATCGGCAAAAAATACGCACATCAAAGTCCCTACGAGATACACGCCTTGACCAAGTAGAAAAACGGGACGACGCCCAATCGAATCCGATAATGGTCCGTAAAACAGCTGTGACCCACCAAAACCGAGTAAAAAGAGTGTCACTACCATCTGCACTTGAGCTTGGCTTACTGATAAATCAGCACTAATTAGAGGAAGAGAAGGTAGATAGATACTTACACCCACTTGCCCTGTCGCAATGATCATCATGGCCAATAGCAAGGTTTTTTTTCTAAAACGTTCAAAGTTTTCGCGTGTCATGCAGAATGAAATACTCTTTTGTATTCACCACAGATATCATTCCTAACTCTATAACAAACAACGTATATGAAGGATGGCGGGTGGCAAGTTAATCAAACAACGAACCTCCCCATTTTACGCAGGTTAATGGCCAAACAGGGTAGGTCTTTCAGGCTGGCTATAGTATATTGACGCCTTGAATTTGATAATCTCCGTTTTAGGAAATTGATTAGTTCCTTTAAGGAATAACTGGGAGTTGCCATGGACTGGTTACAAAGTGCAAGTACTTACATTCGAGTAGTGGAAGAAGGCAGCTTCAACGGAGCAGCACGTAAACTAGACACAACCAGTTCAGCGGTTAGTAAACGAATCCATTGGCTTGAAGACCGAATCGGAGTGCAACTGCTAAAGCGAACAACACGGTCAGTGACTCAAACAGAGGCGGGAGTCCTTTTTTACGAGCGCGCGAAGGCCCAGTTAGAAAGTTGGCAATCAGTAGTGGATGAGACTCGTTCCGTTAACTTAAATCCTGCTGGCTTACTTAAAATAGGCGCAACACTAGCGGTTGGATCTAAGTTTTTAATGCAATACCTCGACGGCTTTTTAAAGCGCTATCCAGATATTCGAATTCAACTGATCACGACAACACCAGGCCAGTTACCTGAGCTACACCTTGATCTATTTATCAGCCGTGAAATTGAACAACTCAATTCGTTAAGTTTTAAAGCTTCGCCACTCTTCATTCACAGTGCTGGGTTTTATGCTTCCCCTCTCTATTTAGCTGAACATGGTACGCCAACCACACTGCAAGAATTAACCAAACATAATGTGCTCTGCTGGGGAGAACAACCTCACCGAGAAGTAAAAGATATGCATGGGAAACGGGTCACTTTATCAGGCAACTTTGCCACGACCAACCCAGAAGCGCTATATCATGCAGGGAAAAGTGGCTTAGGGATTATCGTAACGAATGACGTGATGCTCAAGGAGGAAATATTCAAGGGTAATCTCGTTCGAATCTTGCCTGATGTGGTGCTCGATCAAGCCACAGTATTTGCCTATTATCCTAAGCTTGATTACCAGCACACCCGCACACAGCTGTTCTTAGATTATCTACGTGAACAATTGGCTCGCCGCTAACGTTAAATCTACGCCCAAACAAAGTGTGACGCAAATCACACTTAGCTCAATTATGAACATTTGCCGACCTCTTATATCCTCCTGAAAACTTTTTGTTTTACACCATTACATCTCTTACTGAGACGGTCATCTACTGGCAATAAAACAATATATTAACCATAGTTAATACATCATATATGCATAGTGCGGCGATGTTTTGTGAAGCATGCTGTTATAGAGATAAATATTGATAATAAGGTTATGACAGAAGCCCAAATAACACCTTCGACAATGGATTTGTCGACAATAAGCTTTTTAACACGCTTTCGTGGTCATGCTTTGATTGAACACGCAACTCAAGTCGTCCATCAAGCAAGTCACTCCGCATTTACAGAGTTGCTAGAGTTAGACAGCACCACTACCATTGCACATACGTTATTTCGAGCTCAATCGAAAGGTTCTGATACACGTCAACATCGTGAACACACTTATTCTATCAGTTCAGAATGGCGTTCAGCACTCGTCAATAGCCCAAGAACCCCATATCATATTTTAGAGCATTCCGATCCGCACCTAGATGAAGACCATTCTGTCGACTTTCTACTTGTGGTACCCATTGCAACACATGCTGATGATATCCTAGGTTTTTTAGTTTCGGGATTCCAAACGAAAGAGGCTATCTCCGAACAAGTGTGCCACTTTCATTCCATCGTCACATCGTTAATTAATGGAACTTTGTGCTATCAAATTCTCAGCGAACGTTCAGAATCTTTAGTCAATCGATTGAGCTACGAAGTGTCACATGACCACTTAACCGGATTAATGAATCGTAACTACCTGACCGATATGTTAGAACGCATGATCGAAGGGTATCGCGAACCTTTTACATTAATCGTGATCGATATTGACCATTTCCAAGAAATAAACGACGTATATGGAAGCTACGTGGGTGATAACGTATTAAAACACATTGCCCAAATCATCCAACAATATGTTCCGGATGAACACTATCGCTTCAGGCTCGCATCAGATGAATTCGCTATTATCACCGAATCGACTGAACCTATGATCATCTGTGATGAAATCCTTAACGAGATTGAAGTGGGCTATACAGTGGCACCCCACTCTATTACTCTCAATGCCAAAGTTGGCTTTACGACCTTCAATAAAGATATTTTCTCAGCAGAACAATTGATCGCCAATGCGAGTATTGCACTCAATGATTGTAAGCTCAGTCGCAACGAAAAAATCAGATGCTTTGATACACAACTGAGCCAAGCTTATATGAGACGAGCTCGTATCACTGACTTACTGAGAATTGAGCTCAACAAACCACAGAACGTCAAACAAGAACTCTCCGTGTACATGCAACCTATTGTTAAAAAAGGTCAGTTGGAGTGGAATTATTTTGAAGTTCTAGCCCGTTGGAATAGCCATGAAATGGGACATGTCAGCCCGGTTGAGTTCATTGCAGCAGCGGAAAATTCAGGACTTATGGTCCTGTTGGGTAAACGTATCATAGAGCTTGCTTGCAAAGCGAAACAAGAACTCGAACGTAGCTTGGGTTATAACGTAAAACTGGGTATTAACTGCTCACCAGAACAATTGGACGACCCGCAAGAATACATTCAATTTTTAACAGAAACATTGGCCAAATATCATTACTACCCTGATGAGTTCACCATTGAGTTAACTGAATCGGTATTACTATCGCCAAATACCGATATTGTTTCCCTGCTCGATAAGTTACGCCGTCTTGGTTTTCGAATTGCTTTAGACGATTTTGGCACTGGCTATTCAAGTTTAAATTACATCCATAGCTACCCTATTGATTGCATTAAAATCGATGCCACATTTGTACGTAACTTACTCACCAATCAAACATCTGAAAAAGTGGTGTCACTTATCATTCACTTAGCAAAACTACTCAATGTTGATTTAGTTGCCGAAGGTGTTGAAACAATTCATGAATTGGAAAAATTGTATTCTATGGGATGCGAGAATATTCAAGGGTACTACTTTTCTAAACCTCTACCACCGAGCCAGCTTCTATCAGTGAATAAAATTGCAAATGATAATATCACGTTAAACTAACCTCGAAAGTAAAGGTTCACACCATAAAAAAACCCACCAATGCTTGGTGGGTTTTGTTTGCTTAACTACTGCTATGTTTTGCTTCGGTCGTCGAAGCTAACTCATTTTCTTTATTTTTTAACAGTGTATCTAACTCATCTCGACGCTTAATAAACTGTGGCATATCACGTTTAGGTACCGAATGGGCCATTGGAATTTTCGCCGTCATGGCATTCACAGGGCGACCTTTTATGCGTAATTCGTAATGTAAATGCGGCCCGGTTACACGACCTGTCGAACCTGATAATGCAATTACCTGCCCGCGTTTAACATGTTCACCACGATGAACTAAGAACTTACTCAAGTGCAAATAACGGGTCAGATAGGTACTATCATGACGGATAGAGATATAGTAACCAGCGTAAGGGTGTTTACGAATCATGGTAACAACACCATCTCCAGTCGCGAGCACTGGTGTACCAACTGGACAAGCGAAGTCAGTACCAAAGTGTGGCATGATCTTCCCTGTTACAGGATGCACACGGTGTAAATTAAAAGGTGATGAAATACGGTAACGCTTTTTAGTTGGGTAACGTAAAAAGGCTTTCTGTAAACTTTCCCCGTGACGGTCATAAAATTGACCATCTTTATTCAAATACGCAGCAATCACATTATGACGGTTAAATATCTTAATCGCTTCGATTTCTCGGTTACCTGAAAGTTCACCATTAACATATTGGCGAGATTGAACAATCTCAAACTTATCACCTGCTCGTAAATCACGGCCAAAATGAATCTTATCTTTTAACAAAGTAACGATTTGATCAATTTCAGTGCTGTTCAATCCAAGTGAATAAGCAGATTGGGAGAAGCTGCCGTTAATCTCTCCAATTAAAGGACGATTTTTCCACACCCCTGGAATCGTGGTTTCTTTATAAGCATAAGAACCATCATCTTGCAGAGAATATTCAACTTTATGTGCAATGTTGAAGACTAACTCCATCTTTTTCACAGCATGATTTTGGTCTGTCGTCCAGAATTGAAGTGTATTACCAGGTTGAAGCGTATCAAGAGCAAGCGCATCTTGATCGGCTTCCATAATTTTTAGCAACTCTTGATAAGTAAAACCGAGATGCGTAAAGATAGAACTCAACGTATCACCAGATTTTATCTGGTATTCATAATCAGGAATATTATGTTGTTTATCTTGTTGTTCGGTTAAAATCGTTTCAACAACTTGGCTCTCAGGAAGGGTAATTTGAACCGTTTGTTCTCTTCCATTTCCATGCAGGGCGGAGGAAAGAATGGCGAGTCCTAATACAGGAAACCCGATGACTGATGCTTTTTGTCGCTTCGACAATTCAGAAAATTTTAGTCGCAGGTTACTTAAATCCACAATCCAACCCGTGTTCACAAATAAAAACTCGCACAAGATTACGGGTTTCTGAGAAAAATGTCACCTAGATGCCGTCAAAGAATGTTCAAAAAAGTCACAACATAGGCTCATTTGTACATATGGCATACAATGAAAGCGCCCACTTACATCACGCAAACAAATAACCCCTACTTAACTTATAGAAAAGTCTAATAGCGGTTATTTTATATCCGCCCAACTAAAGCTATTCATAAGTGGAAACTAAACAGTTTTCCTCACCGTAGCCATTTGGAATATATTGATCAGCTTTCGGATCATTTACCCATTCATGTTCATCAAGTAAATACCGAAATTGGAATTCAGAATCTTTAGGTAATCGAGTCTTAAATTTAAATGTATGAGAACGTGTATTTTTCTTCATGGGCTCTGGATGCCAATCAAGAAAATCAGCCACAATAGCGGCATGAGATGACGATTCTGGTGCTTCAATTTCGAAGGTAACTTCTACTTCATCTTTAGTTTTAAAATAACGCTTGTTAATCATAGCAAACTCCATTTATGTATAGAAAACATCCTACAGGACAAATTTTAAGCAATTTAATTTATATGAACAATATTGTATTTCACATATACCAATATAGATCAGAAATGCACACCTATCCCATTTAAGCTCTCTCGCTCCAAAAGAGCGGATTTCCTCTCATTCATCCACGAATAATATGATGCTCTGCATTGGGTTATTTATACTCAAGTAACAACTTTTGATTAATGTCAACTGATCCTAATTATCCTTATTCCGCCTATTTACACACCTAAGCATAAGCGTAGAATCGCCGCCCTCTCTGTTTATGAATAAGGTAACAAATCATGCTTGCCGTTTATGAATCATACCGAGCTGGGCTCTTAAAAAGAACAAATTGGTTAGCCAACTTAAGTTCCGGTGTCATCGTCGGTGTTGTGGCCCTTCCTTTAGCAATGGCATTTGCAATTGCCTCCGGGGTAAAACCTGAACAAGGCATTTATACGTCTATCTTTGCGGGGATTATTGTATCGCTGATTGGTGGTTCTCGCATACAGATTGCAGGACCGACAGGCGCTTTCATCGTGATTCTCGCGGGCATCGTCAACCAATACGGCATAACAGGCTTACAAATTGCGACTATGATGGCTGGTGCAATATTACTCGTACTTGGCTTCACCAAATTAGGCGGCATTATTCGTTTTATTCCAGCCCCTGTCATCATAGGTTTTACCAGTGGTATTGGTGTCATTATTTGGGTGGGTCAATGGCGTGATTTCTTCGGTCTTCCCGCCGTTGAAGGCGAACATTTTCATCAAAAGTTGCTCTTTCTCGTACAGCATTTTTCCAACCTCAATATGGCTACCACCGCACTCGCTTGCTTATGTTTGGTCTTGGTGATTGTCGGCCCTAAAATACCTGGGCTTAAAAAAGTACCGGGGCCACTACTGGCGTTGGTCGTCGCCACGTTCATTCAATATGTCGTCGCCTCACCTGACATTCGCACCATAGGAACGGCATTTGGTGGCATTCCTCAAGGTCTACCAGAGTTTGACGTCCCTAACATATCCCTACCTGAACTCGTGCCACTGATTGGCCCTGCGTTTGCGATTGCCATGCTTGGCGCTATCGAATCATTATTATCTGCGGTAGTAGCAGATGGAATGGCAGGCACAAAACACGATTCAAACCAAGAGCTGATTGGTCAGGGCATTGCCAATATGATCACGCCTCTATTCGGTGGTATTGCAGCCACCGGAGCGATTGCTCGCACAGCGACTAATATTCGTAATGGTGGTAACAGCCCTATTTCTGGCGTTGTTCACGCCATCACCTTAATTGTGATTTTATTGGTTCTCGCGCCTCTTGCCGTGAACATACCTCTAGCCGCTTTGAGCGCGATTTTATTTGTTGTGGCTTGGAACATGAGCGAAGTACGCCACTTCTATAAGTTGTTTCGCACAGCGCCCATAGCAGATGTGGTCATTCTCATCACCACATTCTTACTGACTGTGTTTTCAGATTTGGTCGTCGCTGTAAACATTGGCGTTATTATCGCCATTTTGCACTTTGTGCGCCGTATGGCCACCAGCGTCGAAATGAAACAAGATCAATCTAGTGAGTTGGCCAGTGAGTTACAGAAATACGGTCTGACTTTCATGCCAAAAGAGCTGTTTGTATTTGCCGTAGATGGTCCTTTCTTCTTTGGTACTTCAGATCTATTAGAACGCAGTATTACTGAATTGCAATCAGCCCCCCAAACCATTTTAATTCGTTTGAAATGGGTACCATTTATGGATATCACAGGCCTACAGGCACTAGAAAAAATGATTCTAACAATGCATCAACAAGGCATTTCTATATGTATTTCTGGTGCCAACGAAAGAGTGAACCACAAACTGCATCGCGCTGGCATCATACACCTGATTGGTGAACACCATTATTTTCAAGATGTGTCTCAGGCGTTTTCTCAACTGTTATACCCAAATGACCTCAAAATGCAGGGTTCAGAGCTTNATCAACGAGCCTAGGTCAAGCTCAATCACGGCAGGAATGGTCATTCCTTTTCAACGTGATTGAGCGCAGAAATAGGTTTGTTGATGAGCTCCCGGAGGGCGAGTCACTGTATCAACAACGCTACTTACGGATTAAGTAGCGTTATTTACACCACATAAAAACCGCCACTTCAGGCACCCTTTCCCGTCACAACTAGAAGTAATCGATTGCATAAATACGCCAATCTCTTTCAGTATGAAATAACGCTAGGCACTATGAATAAAGTTTAACTCAGAGTATTAATTTGAATAGTTAAAGTTGAATGGTGAATAGTATTGCATCATAAAACAAAGTTGGATATCCTTGCCGCCCGATTAAATACGGACATTAAGTGAATGAATATTCCAGGGAGGAAATAAAACAATAGTCACATGAGATAAACGATGCAGAACAACGCCCAAGCTTTAGATACCCCAGAGACTAAACATAGTCCTGCTACCATTTGGCGCTTTTTGATCCCCTCTATTATTGGGATCTTGCTATTTATGGCTCCTATCCAAGACCAAGGCTCTTATACCATTCCGGTCGCAATGTTAGCCCAATCTCTAAAATCCCTGTTAGGTGATTTACTCGTACCAATGATTACGATCATCGTGAGTTTTATGGCCGGGGCTTCACTTTTAGTTAAACTTGTCCAACCTCAAAGTATTGTTAATCGACCTTTCCTTAACGGCCTATTTAACCCATCGTGGATTTGGCTAGTAGTGCGCTTATTTGGCGGCGCTGCTGTCATTATGACGTTTTACCATGTGGGGCCGGAAATGGTATGGGAAGAAAACACCGGTGGGCTGGTTCTTTCCGACCTACTACCGACTCTCTTTTCCGTGTTCATTTTTGCCGGTCTTTTACTTCCATTACTGCTTAATTTTGGTCTTCTTGAACTTTTTGGCAGCTTACTAAGCAAAATCATGCGTCCAGTATTCAACCTACCAGGCCGCAGTGCTATTGACTGTATGGCATCGTGGTTAGGCGATGGCAGTGTGGGCATTTTGCTGACCAGTAAACAGTATGAAGAGAAGTTTTACACCCAACGTGAAGCAGCGGTTGTTGCCACCACCTTCTCTGCTGTTTCTATCACATTCAGCCTAGTGGTGATTGCTCAAGTTGGCTTGGAACAGATGTTCTTGCCTTTCTATGGTTCCATTTGCCTTGCTGGGGTTGTGGCTGCGGTTATCATTCCACGTTTACCTCCTTTACGTTGGAAAAAAGATACCTACATTGATGGCACTCAACCACATCCAGATGCAGATGCCATACCTGTCGGTGAAACCGCGTTTTCTTGGGGTCTAAAACTGGCGTTAAATAAGGCATCGAAAGCCAATTCGCCAAGCAAAATATTTGCAGAAGGTATCCAGAACGCAATTGATATGGTATTTGGCGTTTTGCCCGTGGTGATGGGGCTAGGAACAGCTGCATTGATGATTGCAGAGCACACCTCTGTGTTCTCTATTCTTGGCCAGCCATTTATCCCATATCTTAAACTACTGGGCGTGCCAGAAGCGGTCGAAGCCTCGCGTACGATTGTGGTTGGCTTTGCCGATATGTTTATTCCGGCTATCTTAGCCACATCAATCCATAGTGAAATGACGCGCTTTATTGTGGCTGCAATGTCCGTCACTCAGCTCATTTATATGTCGGAAGTTGGCGCTCTGATGCTCGGAAGTAAGATCCCAGTCAACATCTTCGAGCTGTTCTTTATCTTTATTGTACGCACATTGATTACACTGCCAGTGATTGTGTTAATGGCGCACTTCTTGTTCTAACTGGACATATATACCCAAGTAACCTCAAGATGCTGTTTCAGCGAGAATGTATTCGCTTTTAGGCAAGGCACTGATTTGAAGACATAGTCATTCTACGTTGAAAATCAGTAACACAGCCTAGGAGCGAATAAAACTCGCCCTTTGGGAGCTCATCAACAAACCTATTTCTGCGCTCAATCACGTTGAAAGGGAATGACCATTCCTACCGAGATTGAGCTTGACCTAGGCTCGTTGATNAAGCTCTGAANCCTGCATNTTGAGGTCATTTGGGTATAGTCAGATAAAAACAAAAACCGCCAAATCTATATGATTTGGCGGTTTTTTAATGCTTGTGACCATCTACTAATTCGATGACAACGACATCGATAAAATATGCGATTGGCTAGAAAACCCGAGTTGCTGATAAAACCGTTGCGCGGTTTGATTAAACGCCATCACTTCTAATCTGATTTCACTGGCTCCCTGTTGTTCACACCATTGTTGGCACGCTGCAAATAACGCCTGTCCAATACCACAATGTTGAAATTCATCATCTACGACTATGGTATCGATGCGAGCAACCAAATGTGTAGTTAGAAATGGCACACTTTCGTTACGAGTGAGGCGTGCAATCACATAACCTGCTGCTTGGTTACCTAGTTTTGCTATCCAGATTTCACTATCACTATGATCCAATATATTTTGCATATATTGGGTTATCTGCTCCGAACTAGGTATCACAAATACATTTGGTGCATGTTGAGCATGCTGCTGACAAATTTGCTTATTGAGCAAACATAACGCCGACAGATCGCCTTGCTGAGCTTTTTCAACCTGAATGTTCATGCTGCGTTGATTCACTTAATCATCCCTATTTTTTGCCACTATGGCACCCAAAAATAAAAGGCCAGCCCGAGGGATGACCTTGTATTCGATTTGCGATTTAGTTTTGCGACGCCTGCTCTAACTCCAAATCATCAAGCTCTTGATGCTTGATAGTCGCTTCAAACGCTTTCAAACGTTTATGAATGGATAACAACTCAACAATCGTCGTCCAAGAATTCACTAAGTATTGGAAAGAGTTTTCAACTTGATGGAACGCATTGAGGATACGCTGCATGATCCCCAAAGAGAATGCGCCAGCAACAATCGAAGGTGCCAATGCAATCAAAGGAATAAACTGGCCGATTTGTAGGTAGCCATAACGAACCACATTAAAGTAAACGTAATGAAGATACAGTTTAAAATAATTGTGGCGAACATTACTAAATAGCTCACCTAACTTAACAGGTTCGGCGCGATTTTCATCATCTTCACCAAAAACCAGCTCTTTACGATAAGCTGCTTCTACACGCTGGTTTTTAAATTCTAATCCCGGCAGTTTGACCCCTGCCACTGCGAGCAGCAAAGTCCCGAAGATCGACCAAATAATGGCTACAAAGACTAACCCTTGCGACACTTCACCAATCAAAGGTAACGTTTTAACGTAACTTGAGAGATTCCATAAAATCGGTAAGAACGCGATTAAGGTCATGATGGAGTTTAAGAAACTCACACCTAAGTTTTCCATAATTGAAGCAAAACGCATGGTATCTTCTTGGATACGCTGTGACGCCCCTTCAATATGACGCACTTTTTGCCATTTAGACGTGTAGTATTCCGTCATAGCCGTACGCCAACGGAACACGTAATGACTAACAAAAAAGGCATTACACACAGCAACGGTAATTGCGACCATCAAAATGACAGCCACCGTGACTAACTCACCATAAAATTGCGATAACGTAATGCTGTCTGGTTTTGCTAACGCTTTTTGAATGAGATTATAAAAATCCCCATACCATTCATTAAGCAACACACTCACTTCTACTTGGAACCAAGTAATAAAGACGATGAGCGCCGAACCAAGTACAGACCATTTGGCCCACTTATGATGGCTAAACTTCATCCATACGAATAAAAACAACGCATAACACACTGCCATATACTGGTAAAGCCAAGCCATTCCTGCGTGTTCTAGATTAGTTTTATAAGCGGCTTGAATAGCGGCAGTGGGCTTGTCGCCTAGAGGAGCAGGATAACCATAACCAAATACACTACCAAGGCTTAAGTGCTGACCCAGCCCTTGTACAAACATGTACCAAGCAATAACACACGCTAACGCCCAAAGAGCAAAGCTAGAAAAGAACAGTTTTGGTTTTGGAAAAAAGGATTCAAACACAGTATTTATCTCTTGTCCGTGAACAGTTGTATTCCAGTAAGTTAAAAGAGGGATATCCCCAAACCCATTAAATAATTTGGCTATATCACTTAATTTACCTTGAGTTGACCGTAACTCAATGATTATTTTGACCAGAGTAACAGGTCAAAATTCCATAATGCAAAGAAAAAAGCCCCTCTAAGAGAGGGGCAAATTTACCATCGCTTTATAGTTATAATCTTATATGAATTTGATTCATTCATAACTTAAAATTTGAAAAAAATTATCATTCTCACTGATTATTTATTTCATCTCACCGCGCAATCACCTAAAGCGAGCATCCATTAACCGAAATCGCCATTCACGTAGCCACGGGTACGGTCATCTTTTGGCGCACCAAAAATTTGTTCAGTATCACCATGCTCGACGAGTTCTCCCATTAAGAAAAAGGCCGTGCGATCAGAAATACGGCGTGCTTGCTGCATCGAGTGAGTCACAATGACGATGGTGTAATTTTTCTTTAACTCTTCCATTAAGTCTTCAATTTTATTGGTTGCGATGGGATCGAGCGCCGATGTCGGCTCATCCATCAAAATCACATCAGGCTCCATCGCTATGGTACGCGCAATACAAAGACGCTGCTGCTGACCTCCCGATAATCCAAACGCCGGAGACTTTAAGCGGTCTTTCACTTCATCCCACAAGGCGGCACCTCTAAGCGAGCGCTCAACCACTTGGTTAATATATTTCTTATCTTTAATACCTTGTGCGCGCAGACCATAAGCAACATTTTCATAAATGCTCATTGGAAATGGATTGGCTTTTTGGAACACCATCCCAACTTTAATTCGTAACCCCGCCACGTCGATATCACCATAAATGTCTTCTCCATCCAGTGTGACAGTGCCCTTAATCGTCACCCCTTCAATCAGATCATTCATACGGTTTAAACAACGCAATAACGTTGATTTACCACAACCTGACGGGCCAATAAGGGCCGTCACTTGCTGAGTGGGAATATGGAGATTAATCGACTTTAATGCCTGATTATCACCATAAAATAGATCCAGTTTTTCAATATTAAATTTATTCATAAATGAGTCTCAAAATTCGGTTCTATGTGCTGAAATCAGTAGTTGGCCGTATTAAAGCGGCTAGCAATGAACTTAGTAATCATATTAATGATCAACACAACAACAATCAGTACCGTCGCTGTACCATAGGCCTGATTCCACTCGTCCACGGTGAATAATTCAGTTGTCAGCTTGTACAAATGCACGGTTAACGTTCGACCAGAGTCCATCAAAGAGTCAGGAATACGAGCCACCATACCTGCCGTTAAAAATACAGGTGCCGATTCACCGACAACACGGCCGATACTCAGAATAACGGACGTCAGAATTCCCGGCATCGCACTCGGTAGAATAAGACGCCAAATAGTATAGATTTTTGATGCACCGAGCCCATAAGAGCCCTCTCGGTAAGTTTGTGGAACAGCCATCAATGCTTCTTCGGTTGTGCGAATGATCACAGGAAGAATCAGAATACTCAGTGTTAACGCCCCAGACAAAATTGAAAAGCCAAACCCCATAATGACGACAAAAAATGTCATACCAAATAGACCAAAAATGATTGATGGAATACCAGCAAGTGATTCGGTACAAAAACGGATGACCTTAACTAAACGACTGCCAATTTTTGCATATTCTGTTAGATAAATAGCCGTCATGATCCCCAGTGGTGCCGCGACAGCAATCGAGGCGATCACCATGTAAATCGTAGAAACGATCATGGGAAAAATACCATGCTCGTCACCCGTTCTGGTGTAATTATCCGTAATGAAGTGCCAATCCACAAATCGCATGCCATTAGATAATATGTACCAGATAATCCAGAACAAAAACCCGACAGTTAATGCCGCTGACAACCAAATTAAGCCATTAAGCAGGGCATCTTTGTTTTGGCGAGCACGTTTCAGTTTTACACGATCCATAGTTTCTACCTCGCCTTCTCACGATTTAAATACAGTAGCGCGCCGTTCAGCATCATAATAAAGACCAATAGCACCACCCCTGTCGCGTAGAGGGCATTAGCATGAACACCACTGGCATATGACATTTCAATGGCAATATTCGCAGTAAGAGTACGCGCAGAATCCAGAATACCTTGCGGCATGGCTGGCGCGTTGCCCATCACCATTATAATCGCCATCGTTTCACCTAAAGCTCGCCCGATACCCAAAATGACGGCGGTCATAATCCCAGAGCGAGCGGCGGGAACCAATAACTTGAAGATAGTGTAAATTTTTGAGGCACCGAGTGCATATGAACCTTCCCGATATGAGGCAGGAACAGCACGAATAGAGGTTTCAGACACTGTAATTACCGTCGGTAAGATCATGACTCCAAGCACGATAATCCCAGCCAAGATGGTATTACCTGCTGGTACATCGAATACTTGTTGAATCAGTGGAACAATAATGACCAAACCAAAGAAGCCATAAACCACCGACGGAATCCCCGCCAGCAACTCAACCGCAGGGCGAATCAAATCAGCCAAACGCTTAGGCGCAATTTCGGCAATAAAAACAGCGGTTAGCACCCCTATCGGCACTCCAACAATAACCGCCCCCAGCGTTGATGCCACCGATGCGACAATCATAGTAGCCACACCATACAAAGCAGGAGGTAACCACTCTTGACCAAGAACAATGCCAGAGACACCTACGGCCTGAAATGCCGGTAAGCTTTCACGCACAATGAAGTAAGCGATGATCGCTAAAGACACGATCCCAATAACCGCACTGGTAAGAAACAATCCATGAAACAGACGCTCTTTCCAATCAATGCGCTTTTTGGCTTTTAAACCAGGTTGAGCTGATTGAGCTTTATCAATACTCATAAGCGTTCACTATATTTACGATGGTCAGTCTCATTGAAATGCCTAGTGGCCTTAACCTAATCACACTGGAGAACGTTAAGTGATCATTCAATGAGAATAAAAGGCTCGGCCCAAATGAGGCCGAGCAAAATTTAAATAAAGCACTTAGTGGATATCAATGTATCCATGGTCTTTGACGATAGCTTGGGCTTGATGGCTAAGCATCCAATCGAGAAACTTCTTAGTTTCTGGTGTTGGTTTGTCCTTTTTATAAAGGACTAAGAATGGACGGGCGACCTGATAACTGCCATTTTTCACATTCTCAACAGTAGCGGATACACCATTAACATCCAGTGGGTGCACGGTATTATCCACCGTACCTAATGAAATATAGCCGACAGCATAAGGGTTCGATGCCACCATGGTTTTCAACCCACCATTCCCATTAGCAACCTGTGCTCGTTGAGAAATAGCTGAAACGGTCATACCATTCACTTTACGCTTTAAAGACATAATGTCTTCGAATGCACCTCGAGTCCCAGAAGCCGTATCACGAGTAATCACCACGATCGGTTTACTTTCTCCGCCCACTTGCTTCCAGTTAGTAATTTTGCCTTTATAAATCTCTGTCACCTGCTCTTTAGTCAGCCCATTCACTTTATTACTGGGATGAACGACGACAGCAATACCATCGCGAGCGATGGTCTCTTCTACCAAGGTAGGTTCCTCCTCAGAAGCTTTTAAACTGCGAGAAGACATGCCGATATCCGCACTTTCATTCTTTGCCGCTTTAATACCAGCAGACGAACCAGGCCCTTGGACTTCAATAAACACACTGGGGTTAGTTTTCATATAGGTTTCAGCGAAGTACTCCATTAACGGAGTCACACTGCTTGAGCCCACTACAGAGATAGTTTCATTTGCCGAAGCTGGGTTAAAAGCTAAAGCACCTAACAAAGCAATGGCACCAAATACAGTTTTTTTCATCACATGTTTCCTTTAGGGGGTTATTCCGAGTATAGGTCAACGAGGTCAAATTTATGGATGAATTGTGACAGTTATGTTTCAGTTACTTGAACACTATGTGACAGAAAGAAAACTTACCACGTCATGCTCATAACGCTCGTAGTTCTATGAAATTTTCGTAATGACTAGTAAAAGTTTAGGAGAATGATTCACGATGCGCAGGAAAAAAATGACTTTAAATT
>NZ_WEKT01000057.1:0-31946 GCF_009874545.1 Vibrio eleionomae
GGATAAAAAAGTTCATTAGTGTGTCAATTAACGCTAATTATTTTTTTTCATAAATGTCAACAAACGTAAATCATACTCTTTTTTAAGAATTTTATTGCATAAGTGACTTAATTATAGCTAATAGAATATGAATAGACTAAGGTGTGATTAAACATTAATCACAAAAATCGATAGTTGCATTGATGTTTTCTATAAGTACAATAGCGCCACCTAATGTGATGAAGCTTAAATACTCAATATTTATATAAGGGTATTGTTTTCGTCAACGTAGAGGCGCGGGATTGATCAGTAGCTATGATTGGAGTGATGTCAATGAATCATAGTAAAAGGCAATACCGCCGAAGTGAATAAACCTATCACGTTTATCTGCTGGGGTTGTATTAAATAAATACAACACTGCCATAGTCTATTTTGTTGTTAAACTATGGAGCGCTACTGTAGGGTTGGGTGAAGTGTTCGCTTCCCTTTCGCTTGGTTCAACATTATTACACGTTACTATAAAAATATTACGTGTAATAGTCTGCAGTAGATCTCTCGCCAACTATTTTGGTTTTTGAAGATCATGAATTTAATCGATTTTTCTGCCTCACCACTGGCGCTGTTACCTCCGGTAATCGCGTTGAGTCTTGCTATTATCACTCGCCGAGTTTTGGTATCACTGGGTGTTGGTATTTGTTTAGGTGCATTTCTGCTTGCTAATTATTCCCCAATTAATGCTGCTGTTTATATCGGGACACAGGTAAAAAGTGTCTTTATAGAAGATAGTGGTCTTAATACGTGGAACATGAGTATTCTGTGCTTCTTGTTACTGCTGGGTATGATGACAGCGTTATTAACGCTATCTGGTGGTACACGTGCATTTGCAAACTGGGCACAAGTTCGCGTTAAAAGTAAACGCGGTTCTAAATTACTGGCTGCATTTTTAGGCGTATTCATTTTTGTCGACGACTATTTTAACAGCCTAGCAGTGGGTTCGATTGCACGACCTGTCACCGATCGCTTTTACGTATCGCGCGCAAAACTAGCTTATATTCTGGATTCGACCGCTGCTCCAATGTGTGTTGTTATGCCAGCATCGAGCTGGGGTGCTTACATTATGACTATTGTAAGTGGAATCTTAGTCTCTCATGGCATTACAGAATATTCGCCTTTGGGCGCTTATATGCGCTTAGTACCAATGAACTTTTACGCTATCTTTGCACTACTTATGGTATTTGCCGTTGTGTGGTTCAAAATGGATGTTGGCCCAATGCGTCAACATGAAATTGAAGCTTCTCATGGGGTAGGGTTTGATAGTGATAGTAATATTAAAGATTTAACTGAAGATCTTGATATTGAAGAAAGTGATCACGGTAAAGTATCAGATTTGATTATGCCAATCGTAATGTTAATTATCGCGACAGTCAGTGCGATGATCTTTACGGGGAATCAAGTTCTTGCCGCTGATGGTAAGCCATTCGCCGTGCTCGGCGCATTTGAAAATACAGATGTGGGTACTTCTTTGGTATTCGGTGGCCTGATTGGCTTAATTGTTTCGCTATACACAGTGTTCAAACAACGCTTAGCGATGGCTGCAATTCGTCACACTCTGTGGGTTGGGGCGAAATCCATGTTTGGCGCTATTATCATCTTAGTGTTTGCTTGGACCATTGGCTCTGTGATTGGTGATATGAAAACTGGTGCTTATATGTCGTCGTTAGTGCAAGATAATATCGATGCTAACTGGCTTCCTGCTATTTTGTTTATCTTGTCAGGTATTATGGCATTCGCGACTGGGACCTCTTGGGGTACCTTCGGCATTATGTTGCCAATTGCGGGTGACATGGCCGGAGCGACGGACATTGCCCTTATGTTGCCTATGCTGGGTGCAGTGCTGGCTGGTTCTGTATTTGGTGATCACTGTTCACCAATTTCTGATACCACGATTCTGTCATCGACGGGCGCGCGTTGTAATCATATCGATCACGTAGCTACTCAGTTACCTTATGCATTAGCAACAGCATTTATTGCGTTGGTTGGTTACATCGTACTGGGTATGACTGATTCAATCGGCATCTCATTCTTGGCGACTTTTGCGACTTTTGCTGTGGTTTGTTGTGTGATGATACGCATCTCAAGATGCAAAATGTTACCAAAAGAATCTTTAGCGAAATAATCTGCTAGTTTAAAGAATTGTTAATCAAAGGAGGCTTAAGCCTCCTTTTTTTATGTTGTCAATTTCATATCCAAACAAAATAAAAAAGTCATAAAAAAAGTCGGATTAGGGCTTGAAAAAAGGGCCAAGCTTAGTTAGTGTGTTTCCATTCCAACGAAAAACAGTAAATAAGTATGCGTAACTTCGATATGAACATTCATCATCACCATCATCATCCCTAATCAGTCTTTCGGGAGATGTACGCATACCCGGGAGGCAGGAATCTCCCGGTGGTCAAATCAGTTTATAGCCAGATTTCAAACCCTCGGGAGCATTAAATCCCGAGGGTTTTTTCATATTGGTCCAACAAGAACTGGTTTAAATTCAAAAAGTTGCAAAGGAAGAATGTATGCAATCACAACGTCTACGTATCGCGATTCAAAAGAAAGGCCGCCTATCAAAAGAGTGCCAAAGCTTATTAAAACAATGTGGTGTCCGCTTCAACATTATGGGTGAACGTTTAGTTGTTCACTCGGTAAATATGCCAATTGACCTATTGCTCGTTCGTGACGATGATATTCCAGGTCTGATTATGGATGGTGTTGTTGATTTAGGGTTTATTGGCGAAAACGAACTAGAAGAAGTACGCCTCGATCGTAAAGCACTTAATGAACCTAACGATTTTACAACATTACGTCGTATGGATTTTGGTGGGTGTCACTTATCGATTGCGATTGATTCAGATGAAGAATACAACGGTCCTCAAGATCTCCAGGGCAAACGTATCGCGACTAGCTATCCACAACTACTGAAAGCTTACATGGATCGTCAAGGTATCGATTTCAGTACTTGTATGTTAACCGGTTCAGTGGAAGTGGCTCCACGTGCTGGGCTCGCAGATGCAATTGCTGATTTGGTCTCCACAGGTGCAACGCTTGAAGCTAACGGCCTTAAAGAAGTTGAAGTGATTTTTGAATCGAAAGCGACATTAATTCAGCGTGCTGGTGAATTTGCTCCGGATAAAGCGAAATTAATCGATAAACTTTTGACTCGTATGCAAGGGGTTCAACAGGCAAAAGAATCAAAATACATTATGCTACATGCTCCTGTTGAACGTTTAGCTGAAATTACCGCATTGCTACCAGGTGCTGAAGACCCAACCGTACTACCACTTTCTGCAGACAAATCTCGTATGGCAGTACACCTAGTCAGCGCAGAAAATCTTTTCTGGGAAACTATGGAGCAACTCAAAGCGTTAGGTGCCAGCTCCATCCTTGTTCTACCAATTGAAAAAATGATGGAGTAAGACAATGAGAACAGTCGTTTGGCAATCCCTAAGTGAAGAACAACAAGATACTATTTTAGAGCGTCCTGCTATTACTGAAGGCGCGAATATTACCGCTGCTGTTTCTGAAGTGATTAATAAAGTTCGTACCGAAGGGGATAAAGCCCTTTGGGAATTAACGGAAAAATTTGATCGTGTAAAACCAGACTCTTTGCGCGTGTCAGAGCAAGACATTAAACAAGCATGCGCTCGTTTAACACCAGAAATGAAACAAGCACTAGAAGCGGCTTATGCGAATATCAGCAAATTCCACAAAGCGCAAAAGCCACAACCAGTAAAAGTCGAAACGATGCCTGGTGTCATGTGTGAGCAGGTGACTCGTCCAATCAGCAAAGTGGGGCTATATATTCCGGGTGGTAGTGCGCCTCTGCCTTCTACTGTACTTATGCTTGGTGTGCCAGCACAAATAGCGGGTTGTCGTAAAGTGATTTTATGTTCTCCACCACCTATTGCGGATGAAATTTTATACGTCGCTAAATTGTGCAATATTGATGAAGTGTACAATTTAGGCGGTGGTCAAGCTGTTGCCGCGATGGCTTATGGTACAGAATCGGTCACCAAAGTGGACAAGATTTTTGGTCCCGGTAATGCGTATGTGACAGAAGCAAAACGTCAAGTGAGTAATGATTTCCGCGGTGCCGCGATTGATATGCCTGCTGGTCCATCAGAAGTATTGGTGATTGCTGATGAAAACGCTGACCCTGACTTTATTGCTGCGGACTTACTGAGCCAAGCTGAACACGGACCAGATTCACAAGTGGTTCTAGTGACGCCGTCACCTGTGATTGCTGACCAAGTCACCGATGCAGTGCAAAAGCAGTTAGCTGAACTTTCGCGTAAAGAGATTGCACAAAAAGCGTTGGCATCGAGTTTAATTATTATCGCAGAGTCTTTGACCCAAGCCGTATCTATCTCCAACTTTTATGGCCCAGAGCACTTAATCGTACAGACTAAAAATCCACGAGAGCTTGTGCCACTGTTTGATAACGCAGGGTCAATCTTTCTAGGCGATTGGTCACCAGAATCAGTGGGTGATTATGCTTCAGGTACTAACCACGTGCTACCAACGTATGGCTACACTCGAACCTATTCAAGTCTTGGATTAGCAGATTTTAGTAAACGTATGACAGTGCAAGAGTTGTCAGCAACAGGCCTGCAAAGCCTTGCCCCTACCGTGGTTGAAATTGCCAATGCGGAAGGGTTAGACGCTCACCGTCGTGCCGTCACCATCCGTGTAGAAAAACTGCAAAAGGAGCAATAGACATGGAAAAGTTAGCTCGTAAACAAGTTCAAGCATTAACTCCGTATCTTTCTGCACGTCGTATTGGTGGCTCCGGTGATGTGTGGTTGAACGCCAATGAATCGCCATTTGGTAATGAATACAATTTATCACTCAATAACTTAAACCGTTACAGTGATTGTCAGCCGGCTGAATTGATTAATGCTTATGCAAGTTATGCTGGCGTAAAACCGGAACAAGTGCTCACTTCTCGTGGTTCTGATGAAGGTATTGAATTATTAGTGCGCGCGTTTTGTGAAGCGGGTGAAGACGCCATTTTATACTGTCCTCCTACCTATGGAATGTACGCGATTAGCGCGGAAACATTTGGAGTGGAACGTAAAACCGTACCATTGACTGACGATTGGCAACTGAACTTACCGGAAATTGAACGTAATCTGGATAACGTTAAGTTGGTATTTGTGTGCAGTCCCAATAACCCAACAGGTAATTTGGTTAACCGTAACGATATTATTAAGTTACTAGAGATGACCAAAGATCGCGCAATCGTGGTAATGGATGAGGCTTATATCGATTTCTGTTTAGAAGCGAGCACGGTTGATTTATTAGCGCACTATCCGCACCTTGCGATTCTCCGTACGTTATCAAAAGCATTCGCACTGGCGGGGTTACGTTGTGGTTTTACCTTAGCAAATTCTGAATTAATCCAAGTGCTATTGAAAGTGATTGCACCATACCCTGTGCCAATTCCCGTAGCAGAAATTGCGGTTCAAGCTTTATCCGAAGCTGGTCTAGCGCGAACAAAATTCCAGGTATTGGATATTTCAGCCAACCGAGCCTATTTGCAGGCGGGTTTAAGTGCGATTGAAGGTATTACCGTATTTGATGGCTGGGGTAACTATATTCTGATTGAATTCCCTGATGGTGACGCGCTGTTTAAAGCCGCTTGGAATGAAGGCATTATTTTACGCAATTCACCTATTAAAAACTGTGTACGTATTAGTGCAGGGAATCGTGAAGAGTGCGAAAAAACACTGGCCTTTATTCGTAATTACTACCAATAACTGATTATATGAGAGGGAGTGAATACGCTTCCTCTTAGAAAAGGAACTTTCTGTGAGTAAACAACAAAAAATTCTCTTCATTGACCGTGACGGCACGTTAATTGTTGAACCACCCATTGATTTTCAGGTGGACCGCCTCGATAAACTGAAGCTTGAACCCTTTGTCATTCCTAGCTTGCTTGCTTTGCAAAACGCTGGATACCGTCTGGTGATGGTGTCTAATCAGGATGGTTTAGGAACGGATAGCTACCCACAAGAAGATTTTGATGCGCCGCACAATATGATGATGGAGATCTTTGCTTCACAAGGGGTTAAGTTTGATGACGTATTACTTTGCCCACACTTCGAAGAAGATAATTGCTCATGTCGTAAACCTAAATTGGGGCTAGTTAAAGACTATCTCCAAGGTGGCTTAATTGATTTTACCCAATCAGCTGTTATTGGTGACCGTGCAACCGACATGCAATTAGCGCAAAATATGGCGGTGCAAGGCATTCAGTACAACCCAGAAACGCTTAATTGGCCAGCCATTGTAACATTACTCACCACCAAACCGCGTATCTCTGAAGTCGTGCGCAAAACAAAAGAAACGGACATTAAAGTTGCCGTTAACTTAGATGAGCAGGGCGGCAATCAAATCTCAACAGGACTTGGCTTCTTTGATCATATGTTGGATCAAATTGCCACTCACGGTGGTTTCCAAATGGTGTGCCAAGTCTCGGGCGATCTACATATTGATGATCACCATACGGTCGAAGATACTGCGCTAGCGCTAGGTCAAGCATTAAAAGAAGCGCTAGGTGATAAACGTGGTATTGGTCGTTTTGGTTTTACTTTACCAATGGATGAATGTTTAGCTCAGTGCGCACTCGACCTATCTGGTCGTCCTTATTTGAAATTCGACGCGAAGTTTAGCCGCGAGCAAGTGGGCGATTTCTCAACGGAAATGGTGTATCACTTTTTCCGCTCATTAACTGACACATTAGCATGTACATTGCACCTCTCGTCTAACGGCGAAAACGATCACCACATTATCGAAAGCTTATTCAAAGCGTTTGGTCGTACATTACGCCAAGCGATTAAAGTGGAAGGTAATGAATTGCCAAGCAGCAAAGGAGTTCTATAAATGACCCAAAAAGTTGTGATTATTGATACCGGCTGCGCCAATATTTCCTCGCTACGTTTTGCGATTGAACGTCTAGGTTATGACGCTGTTATTTCTCGGGATCCTGCAGTTGTGCTTGCTGCTGATAAGGTGTTTTTACCTGGTGTCGGCACGGCGACCGAAGCGATGAAAAACCTGCGTGAGCGTGGTTTGATTGAGTTAGTCAAAAAAGTGGAAAAACCACTTCTTGGCATCTGCTTGGGTATGCAATTACTCGGATTGCGTTCTGAAGAAAAACGTTCTGATGCTACCGCGCAAGTGGATTGCTTAGGGTTGTGTCAAGGTGTTGTAAAACAAATGGATACAGCTGGTCTACCACTCCCTCATATGGGGTGGAATACCGTGAAAGTGGTTGACCAGCACCCGTTGTTCGCGGGTATTGAAGAGACCGAGCATTTCTACTTTGTCCACAGTTTTGCTATGCCTGTCGGGGATTACACTATCGCCCAAGGCGACTATGGCAACCCTTTTAGTGCGGCTATTCAAAGTGGCAACTATTACGGTGTGCAATTTCACCCAGAGCGCTCTTCTAAAGCTGGCGCTAAATTGATTGCTAATTTTCTGAATTTATAAGGATAACCACCGAATCAAGGATTGGGTGAAAGGATGTGTAAATGATCATTCCCGCATTAGATTTAATTGAAGGTCAGGTAGTGCGCCTTTATCAAGGTGACTATGGCCAAGTAACAGAATACAAAGTTGATCCGGCCGAACAATTCGCTGTTTATCACCAAGCCGGAGCGAATTGGTTACACCTTGTTGATCTTACCGGTGCTAAAGATACCTCAGCGCGTCAACTTGACCTTATTGCCAAGTTAATAGCGAGTACCCCTGCTAATGTACAAATAGGCGGAGGGGTTCGTTCAGAAGCCGACGTTAAAGGTTTGCTTGAGGCTGGGGCAGAACGAGTCGTGATTGGTTCGACCGCGGTAAAACAACCGGAGATGGTTAAAGGTTGGATGCAAAAATATGGGGCGGAACACATCGTGCTGGCTTTAGACATCAATATTGATGATCAAGGGGTACGTAACGTCGCTATTTCTGGTTGGCAGGAAGATTCTGGTGTCACCATCGAAGCGCTGATTGAAGATTACCTTACTGTTGGCCTACAACATGTGTTGTGTACGGATATTTCCCGCGATGGGACGTTAGCGGGTTCTAACGTTGAGTTGTACGTTGATCTTTGTAAACAATACCCACAGGTACAGTTCCAATCTTCAGGTGGTATCGGCAGTTTAGCGGATATTGAAGCGTTAAAAGGAACAGGTGTAGCGGGCGTGATTGTCGGCCGCGCACTACTAGATGGCAAATTCACCGCTGAGGAGGCATTCGCATGTTGGCAAAACGTATAATTCCCTGTCTTGACGTTCGAGATGGACAAGTGGTGAAAGGCGTTCAATTTCGTAACCACGAAATCATCGGTGATATCGTACCGCTAGCGAAACGTTACGCAGAAGAGGGCGCCGACGAGTTGGTATTCTACGATATCACGGCATCCAGCGACGGTCGTGTGGTGGATAAAAGTTGGGTATCACGTGTTGCTGAAGTCATCGATATTCCTTTCTGCGTGGCTGGTGGCATTCGTAGCGCTGAAGATTGTGCGCGTATTCTGGAATTTGGCGCAGATAAAGTTTCGATCAATTCACCCGCGCTCGCTAACCCAGACTTGATTACTGAACTGGCTGATCGCTTCGGTGTGCAGTGTATTGTGGTGGGGATCGATTCTTACTTTGATAAAGAAACGGGTAAATACCAAGTCTACCAATTTACCGGAGATGAGCATCGCACTAAAGCGACGCGTTGGGAAACGAAAGATTGGGTCCAAGAAGTACAAAAACGTGGCGCCGGAGAAATCGTACTGAATATGATGAACCAAGACGGCGTGCGCAATGGCTACGATCTAGATCAACTTAATATGGTGCGTGAAGTGTGTAAAGTTCCGTTGATAGCGTCTGGTGGCGCTGGTGAAATGGTTCACTTCCGCGATGCTTACCAAAAAGCAAATGTGGATGGCGCACTCGCCGCGTCTGTATTCCACAAGCAAATCATTAATATTGGCGAATTAAAACAATACTTAAAACAAGAAGGGATCGAGGTAAGACTATGAGTCAAGATTCAACAAGTCAGTCACTAGTCGAAAGAGTGAATTGGGAAAAAGTCGATGGGTTAGTCCCTGCGATTGTACAAGATTTCAAATCAAGCCAAGTATTAATGATGGGATACATGAACCCAGAAGCATTGCAAAAAACGCTTGATACTGAAAAGGTTACCTTCTTCTCACGCACCAAACAGCGTCTATGGACCAAAGGTGAAACCTCTGGCAACGTGTTGCAGTTAAAGAATATTGCGCTGGATTGTGACCAAGATACCTTATTAGTAAAAGCAAACCCAATTGGCCCAACATGCCACTTAGGAACGACAACCTGTTTTGATGGCGACGCACAAGAAGAGTCACAAATGGTTTGGCTTCATCAATTGGAAACTCTGCTTGGCGAACGTAAATCGGCCGATCCCGAAAGCTCTTACACCGCCAGTTTATACGCCCGTGGCACCAAACGTATTTCGCAAAAAGTCGGTGAAGAAGGCGTTGAAGTTGCGCTTGCGGCAACGGCGGGTGACAAGCAGGAATTGATTTGTGAATCAGCCGATTTGATGTACCACTTATTGGTATTGTTGAATGACCAAGATTTATCCATGAGTGATGTGGTTGATAAATTAAAAGAACGTCATAAATAACGTCCTTTTGCTGACAAAAGATTATATGAATCGCCCTTAGGAGAATGTTCTGCTAAGGGCGAATTTGTTTCCACTCACCGTTGGCTAAGTCGCCTAATGTAATGTCACCCATTGAATAGCGAATCAAGCGCAGCGTCGGATAGCCAATATGTGCGGTCATTCGTCTGACTTGCCGATTACGTCCTTCAATAATGGTAATCGCCAGCCAAGTGGTTGGGATTGCCGCTCGAAAACGTACCGGTGGGTTACGAGGCCACAGTGATGTGGGTTCGTCAATGATGTTCACTTCAGCAGGTAATGTCATGCCGTCTTTTAACTCAACCCCTTGGCGCAAGTGATCTAAATCCTGTTCGCTAGGGGCACCTTCGACTTGTACCCAATATGTTTTGGGTGATTTGGATTTTGGTTGGGTTAATCGTGCTTGCAAAACGCCATCATTAGTTAGCACCATTAATCCTTCACTGTCTCTATCAAGACGACCAGCGGCATACACTTCTTTTACTGGGATAAAATCGGCTAAGGTTTGACGTCCATCTCCGTCAGTAAATTGGCTCAATACGTCAAATGGTTTGTTGAAAATAATAATTTTTTGTTCATCAGGACTAATGCGTGGTTTTCTATTAGTTTGAGAAGGACGCTTATTCTGAGGCTTAGTGTAACGTTTTTTGTCGTTAGAATGAGAGCGACGAGCTGGGGTGGAGGACCTTACTGCAGTTTTTGAACGTTTGCCGGATGGGCGAGATGACATGTTAACTACCTTGCAAAAATGTAAATTTTTCACTGCGATCGTTTTTTGCTATCGAACTTTACGTTATGATTTCATGCACAAAAACGGGTGTGATGCGAAAGCTAATGGACTCCGGCATCGGAATTCGTTATTTATATTCCCACAAATCTAAAGATACTGGGTATAATCGCACTTCATCAAGTTACCTATGAAAAGTGACTGATGCGGCGAAATTTCGATAAATCATACCATGTATTGGCATGGTTTCAGTGCGAAATCATTCAATGTATACTCGGCGTGCAAACTATTTGCACAGAGCACAACGTCTCGTGTGCACTCAAGGACGATAATTCGATTCATATTGTTCTAAACTAAAATCATCAAGAGTGACACACACTGGTGAAATACATGATTTCATCTGCCTATCTTGGCTATTGTGATCCGTTCATGATGACCTTCGATATCCTAAAATCATGTGCAGTCACCAGAACCGCCAAAAACACGACAGTTTCTGTGTCGTGTGATTAGAACATATAGGGAAAGTTCATGCCTACAAAAAAACCAACGATCATCTATACGATCACTGATGAAGCACCGGCACTGGCAACATACTCTTTATTGCCTATTATTCAGTCTTTTACAGCATCTTCCGGGATTAATGTAGATACTCGAGATATCTCTCTAGCTGGACGTATTCTTGCTAATTTCCCCGAGCATCTTAAACCTGAACAACGTATTGCAGATGCTCTAGCTGAACTTGGTGATTTAGCTCAAACTCCTGAAGCTAATATCATTAAGCTGCCAAATATCTCAGCATCAGTTCCTCAATTGCGCGCCGCAATCAAAGAGCTACAAAGCAAAGGGTATGATCTTCCTGATTATCCAGATGAGCCAAGCTCATACGATGAAGAAGCAATCAAAACAACGTACGACAAAATTAAAGGTAGTGCGGTAAACCCAGTATTACGTGAAGGTAACTCTGACCGTCGTGCGCCTGCATCAGTTAAAAACTATGCGAAGAAAAATCCCCATTCCATGGGGGCTTGGAGTAAAGACTCTAAATCTCATGTTGCTAGCATGGCTGAGCATGACTTCTTTGGTTCAGAAAAATCTGTGACGTTAGACAAAGCCACCGATGTTACTATCCAATTTGTAGCAAAAGATGGTACGAAAAAAGTACTGAAAAAGTCTTTTGCACTGCAAGATAAAGAAATCATCGACGCGTCAGTGATGAGTAAAAATGCGTTGGTCAGCTTTTTTGAACAACAGATTGCTGAAGCTAAACAACAAGATGTGTTGCTTTCACTGCACATGAAAGCGACCATGATGAAAGTGTCAGACCCGGTAATTTTTGGTTACGCTGTTAAAGTGTATTTCAAAGATGTGTTCGATAAATACGCAGACTTATTTACCCAATTAGGCGTTGATGTAAACAATGGTTTTGGTGATGTTTACGCGAAAATTCAAACGCTTCCCGACGCCAAACGCAAAGAAATTGAAGATGCGATTGCCGCTGTTTATCAAGCTCAGCCTGAATTAGCTATGGTGGATTCGGATCGTGGGATTACCAACCTTCACGTACCAAGCGATGTGATTGTTGATGCTTCTATGCCTGCAATGATTCGTTCATCGGGTCAAATGTGGGGACCAGATGGCAAGCAGAAAGATACTAAAGCATTGATTCCTGATCGCTGCTATGCAGGCGTATACCAAACCACCATCGATTTTTGTAAAGAACATGGCGCATTTGATCCAACCACGATGGGCAGCGTGCCTAACGTTGGTTTGATGGCACAAAAAGCGGAAGAATATGGTTCACATGACAAAACCTTTATTCTTGACGCAGCGGGCGAAGTGCAAATCGTAGATGCTGAAGGTCAGGTACTACTGGCACAACCTGTTGAAGCCGGTGATATATTCCGTATGTGCCAAGTAAAAGACGCGCCGGTTCAAGATTGGGTTAAACTGGCGGTTAACCGTGCCCGTGCTAGCCAAACACCAGCTGTATTCTGGCTAGACAGTGCGCGTGCTCATGATGCTGAGCTGATTAAGAAAGTCAATGAGTACCTACCACAACACGATACAGCAGGACTGGATATTCAAATTTTGTCTCCAGTGGACGCAACATTGCTGTCACTAAAACGCATCAAAGAAGGTAAAGACACCATTTCTGTGACAGGTAACGTACTGCGTGACTACCTCACTGATTTATTCCCAATTTTAGAATTGGGTACATCAGCAAAAATGTTGTCTATCGTGCCATTAATGAATGGTGGTGGCTTGTTTGAAACAGGGGCTGGTGGTTCTGCGCCTAAGCACGTTCAGCAGGTTGAAAAAGAAAATCACTTACGTTGGGATTCATTAGGTGAATTCCTCGCTCTCGCGGCTTCTCTGGAGCATCTAAGCGATGCTGCGGGCAATGCTAAGGCGAAAGTATTGGCAGATGCATTAGATAAAGCCACAGGTGAGTTCCTCGATAACAATAAATCCCCATCGCGTAAAGTGGGTGAGTTAGATAACCGAGGCAGTCATTTTTATCTAGCAATGTATTGGGCTCAAGCGTTAGCGGCTCAAAGCACAGATCCAGAATTAGCACAACAGTTTAAAACAATTGCTGAAAAGCTGGTTGAAAACGAGGCTACCATCGTTGCTGAACTTAATGGTGCACAAGGTATTCCTGGCGATTTAGGTGGTTATTACTTACCTGAGTTTGCTAAAGCGGCTGCATTAATGCGCCCTAGTGCAACGTTGAACAGTATTATTGATGCTTAATTAGTGTTAATGAAATACTCATTGTCGGTTACAACTGCATGGGTATTGAGTAAAAACAATAAAACCCGCGCTAGCGGGTTTTTTATGTCAATCACAGCAGCGTTGAGATCAACGTTACCTAGATTGCAAAGGTGATACTGCTATGGCCATTCTTAGGCTAACGTGGGTGAAATAAGAGTAGGCGACTAAACTATCGCTATGTTTAAAGATAGCAACGTCAACTTATTCGCAAAGGATGCGCCCTGCTAGCAAGAAATGGCATGCATTGATATATAATCTGACCAGTATGAACCTAATGGTCCATAACCTGAGGTATTCATCTATATCAGTGTTGCGCAGACACTAAGTCGTTACTTAGCTTGTTCCCCTTCGATAGGTACGACAGAACTCGCATGATAGCCTTTTGGACCTTCTTCAACTTCATAAGATACCGTTTGACCCGCTTTAAGCGTGCGGTAACCGTCCATCTGAATGGTTGAATAATGTGCGAAGATATCCCCATCTTCACCTTGTGGACAAATAAAACCAAATCCTTTTGCGTTATTGAACCATTTTACTGTACCTGTAGCCATGCTATACATCCCTCATGCATTTTGTTACTGATGTGTAAAGGTGGGGTATCACAGGAACCCTTCCTGTCCCAACCATTGGTGATTATCCATTTAACTAATGCTAAATAGTTAGTCACTAATTGACCAATTTAGCTAATAGAGTGGGACAGTCAATAGTAAAATCGCATAAAGAGTGTTGCTTTTATAATCAAGTCACATTTGTAAGAATGTTGTTTAGCTTGCAACTTATTCTTTTATTAGTATTTTTAATTTGCAAATAGCGACGCATTCTGTGAAATCATTTGTATAATTGCGATTAAGTTTTGTGCGGTTACGCAGGTCAGTGATCATAATCGCAATCTTTTATTTGCAGCGGCTTCATTGGTGGATTAGTCTCTTAAGTAAGGGATGATTTTCACCTGAACACACAGCATGTTACGTATGAATAAATATGAGCATTGCATGAACCGGTAGTACAGAGCACAATAGATATTTAAAACACTCTGAAATCAAAACGTCATGGGTAAGAATTTTGAATGGGTAACTCCAGGCTCAGATTTGCTGGAGGAAGAAAAGACAGCGATAAAGCCACCGGCGATGTATAACGTACTGTTAATGAACGATGATTACACCCCGATGGACTTTGTTATAGAAATCCTAGAGCGGTTTTTTTCTATGGATATAGAAAGGGCAACTCAGGTGATGCTTAAAGTACATTACGAAGGCAAAGCAATATGTGGCACGTTTACTGCAGAGGTAGCAGAGACGAAAGTCATGCAAGTGACAATGTATTCGAGGGAAAACGAGCATCCGTTGCTCTGTACATTAGAGCAGGCGTAACACGATAGCACATGCGAAAACCGTGGTTGTTTCTTAAGGAGGCCTTATGCTTAACAAAGAACTAGAATCGAGTTTAAATGGCGCATTCGCGCGGGCTCGTGACAAAAGACATGAGTTTATGACCGTAGAGCACCTCCTACTGGCGTTGTTGGAAAATGACGCTGCGAAGGAAGCATTAGTCGCGTGTCAGGCCGATATTGAAACATTACGTCGTGAACTTGACACATTCATTGATCAAACCACCCCGCTGATTCCAGACAACGATGAAACCCGTGAAACTCAACCAACCCTGAGTTTTCAGCGTGTGCTACAAAGAGCCGTTTTCCATGTTCAGTCTTCTGGTCGTAGCGAAGTGACCGGAGCGAATGTTTTAGTTGCGATTTTTAGTGAACAAGAATCTCACGCCGCTTATTTGTTGAAGAAAAATGACATTAGCCGCCTCGATATTGTTAACTATATTTCGCATGGTATTACAAAAGCTTCCAGCGCGAGTGAAGACTCTTCTTCAGACTCTTTCGGTCCAGAAAGTAGTGAAGAAGTCAGTACTGACGAACGTTTAGAAAGTTTTGCAAGTAACCTCAATCAACTGGCAAAACAAGGGCAAATTGATCCGCTAATCGGACGTGACAAAGAACTTGAACGTACGATTCAAGTACTCTGTCGCCGTCGCAAAAATAACCCGCTACTCGTTGGCGAAGCAGGGGTAGGTAAAACTGCTATTGCTGAAGGGTTAGCATGGAGAATCGTTGAAGGCACAGTTCCTGATGTCATTAAAGATAGCGTAATTTACTCTTTAGATATCGGGTCGCTGTTAGCCGGCACTAAGTATCGAGGTGACTTTGAAAAACGTTTCAAAGCGATTCTGAAGCAGCTTGAAAAAGAAAAAGATGCGATTCTGTTTATCGATGAAATTCATACCATTATTGGTGCTGGCGCAGCATCTGGCGGCCAAGTGGATGCTGCTAATTTGATTAAACCTCTACTAAGTAGTGGCAAGTTGCGCTGTATTGGTTCAACGACTTACCAAGAATACAGCACGATCTTTGAAAAAGAACGCGCATTGGCTCGTCGTTTCCAAAAAATTGATGTGGTGGAACCATCGTTAGACGATACCACGAAGATTTTAATGGGATTGAAACCTAAATACGAAGCTCACCATGAGGTGCGTTACACCAATAAGGCGTTACGAGCTGCGGTTGAATTGTCAGCTAAATACATCAATGAACGTCACCTTCCTGACAAAGCCATTGATGTCATCGACGAAGCGGGCGCTAGAGTACGTTTATTGCCTGTCAGTAAGCGTAAGAAAACCGTGGGCGTTGCTGAGATTGAATCCATGGTGGCCAAAATGGCTCGTATCCCTGAGAAATCAGTGTCATCATCTGATAAAGACATTCTGAAAAAACTCGATAGCAAGATGAAAATGTTGGTTTTCGGACAAGACAATGCGATCGATGTTCTATCTGAATCCATTAAATTGACTCGTGCAGGCCTTGGTGCAGAGAATCGTCCTGTCGGTTCATTCTTGTTTGCTGGCCCAACAGGGGTTGGTAAAACAGAAGTAACGGTGCAGCTTGCTAAGTTACTGGGGATTGAGCTCCTGCGTTTCGATATGTCTGAATATGGTGAACGTCACTCGGTGAGCCGTTTAATAGGTGCGCCTCCAGGTTATGTTGGTTATGACCAAGGCGGACTATTAACTGATGCCGTCATTAAAAATCCGCACTGTGTTGTGCTTTTGGATGAAATCGAAAAGGCGCACCCTGATATCTTTAACTTGTTATTGCAAGTGATGGATAATGGGACGTTAACTGACAATAACGGGCGTAAAGCGGATTTCCGTAACGTGATTCTGGTTATGACTACCAACGCAGGTGTTGCGGAAACAGTGAAGAAATCGATTGGTTTGATTCAACAAGATCATAGCCATGATGCCATGTCGGAAATTAAGAAGGTCTTTACTCCTGAATTCCGTAACCGTTTAGACCATATCATATGGTTCAATAGCTTAGATGAAACGGTCATTGCTCAAGTGGTTGATAAGTTCATTGTTGAATTGCAAGCGCAGTTGGATGTTCGTGGTGTGTCACTTGAAGTGTCAGAAGATGCACGTAACTGGTTAGCTCATCGTGGTTACGACCGGGAAATGGGGGCTCGTCCAATGGCTCGAGTTATTCAGGATCAACTGAAGAAACCATTAGCGAATGAACTATTGTTTGGTTCACTTGTTGATGGCGGTACAGTGAAGGTTGGGCTTGATAGTGACAAACTTACTTTTGAATATCTTGGTTCAAAAGAGGAAGCTCAGGTTTCTTAATAAATATTAACCTATAAATACTAAAGGCACTGCAGAGCAGTGCCTTTTTTCTATCTGTGCCGCTTCTCCTGGAGACGCTGATGCACAAAAAAAGCGGGGCTTTCCCGCCTTTTCAATATTCGCTCATACGTAATAGATTAACGAGAACGGAAGACGATGCGTCCTTTAGATAGATCGTATGGAGTTAACTCAACAGTTACTTTGTCACCAGTAAGGATACGAATGTAGTTTTTACGCATTTTACCGGAGATATGTGCTGTTACCACGTGGCCATTCTCAAGCTCAACACGGAACATAGTATTTGGAAGAGTATCAAGGACAGTGCCTTGCATCTCAATTACGTCTTCTTTAGCCATTTAATCCTCTTTAGAAACTTGGCAATATTTTAACGGAGGGAATTGTGCCGTTAAAAGTACAATAAGTAAAGTTGTGGCGTATTTTACCCTCGCCAACGCTGATTTACTAGCCTTTGATGAGAATGAAAGCGTACTTTATAGTTCATTGCGGGGCATTGATCAATTTGATAGCCCAAGTAAAGCCACTGTTTTGCTTCATTTTTACACATTTGAAGCTGATAAAGAATACATAAGGTGCCAAGTGAAAGGGAAATGTCTGGATCAAAGAAGGTGTAAAATGCGCTAGCACATTGGCTCATCACATCAGTCACAGCAACAGCGACCAATTGATCGTGTTGATAAACGTGTAGAAACTGAGTATTAAGCCATTCACACAGTGAAAAGCGCAAAAATTCGTCCTTTTGTGGAGGGAACATGGTGCCATTGCGGTGACGTGTCCGAATATAGCGAGCGTATAAATCAAACCAATTATCATCTAAGGTATCTTTTAGTACCCAATGAAAATCGTCTCTCGCTTTCGCTAGCAGGCGTTTTTGACTTTTACTAGCCATGTTGTCGACCACATTAACACGTAAGGCCTGACAGGCTTTGCAGTGGTCACAATGAGGCTTATAGATGGTGTCGCCACTACGGCGAAAACCATTAGCAAGCAGTACTTCAAAATTATCAGCGGATTGCATTTGTGGATCGATAGCAACGGCGACACGCTCTAACTTATCGTCTAAATAACTACAAGGATGGTTGTTCGTTAACCCGATACGAATTTGGTGTATATCAGAACTCATTCTTCAACCTCTATCTACGATACGTCGATGGGCGAACTTAACCATTGGCGTTCAAAACAGCTAGCGCTGACGTTTTGCTCCTTTAAGGATAGCAATGTTTGCATAAATTGTGATCTTGGTAACTCTGTTGCACCGAGGGAAGCCAAATGAGGATTCATGACCTGACAATCAATGAGTTCTCCTTGATGCTGTGTAAAGTGATGACAGAAATACCATAGAGCTATTTTGGAGGCGTTATCCGCGATACTGAACATGGATTCACCACAGAAAAGTCGACCAATACTAAGACCATAAAGGCCGCCGACCAGTTCCTCGTCTTCCCACACCTCAACAGAATGGCACTTACCCATCCGAGACAGTTGTTTATAAGCCATTCTCATGTCGTTATTTAACCAAGTTTCTTCTGGTGGCCTTAAAGCTGCACACTGCTCGATGACTTTTTCCGTCGCCATATTGAGGCTAATGTCATATTTTTGCTTTCTTTGAAATTTTTTAACACTTTTACTCGGTTTAAATGTCTTAGGATAAAAGACGGCTCGTGGCGATGGACTCCACCAGAGGATAGGTTCACCTGGTCCATACCATGGAAATATCCCTTGTCGATAAGCGTTGAGTATTCGTTGTGGATTGAGATCACCCCCAAAGGCCAATAGGCCATTTGGCTCTTCCAACGCTTCAAATGGCGAAGGAAAGAGAAAATTATCCGGTGCGAGTTCGGTAAGGTAAATCGTCATAGCCAACCCATGCCTTATAGGAGACAGAAAATGAAAAAGTGGATATGGATCTTATTGATTTTTCCATTGTTTGCCAATGCAGCTTATCAAAGGAATCAAGCGAGACCTGTGAATAAGGTCTTATTTGGCTCGGTAGAAACAGTTCGATACATTTCTCAACAGCAGATTCACCATGCACAACATAACGATGATGGCTGGAAAACATTGTTGGGAGCCGTCGTTGGTGGGGTGATAGGCCATCAATTCGGAGGTGGACATGGTCGTCAGGTCGCGACTGTTGTTGGTGCCGCAGCTGGGGCTGGGGTTGCACATGCGGCCAATAGTGCTGATCCCATTTACCGTGAACAGTATAAATTGGTTGAATTACTAATAAAAACTGACAATGGTAAATTGGTTGATGTGATTCAAGATGTTGATCCGGAAATGCTATTTGGTTCAGGCGATCAGGTGCGAATTCTCTATTTTGATGATGGCGTGAGAGTAGATCGCGAAATGTAACGTAACGTTAATACGCTTTATCCTTGTAAGTGTTGGTGTGAGAAATCCTGTGATTGACACTAGCGCCTAGGGCAATTTTTCGTTAGTCTGCAAATACGAAGAATTTTCGTCGCCATTTTTCACTGATGAATGATGTTGGCGGCGCAAGGATACACAACTTTAAATGGAAAGCCTTACGTTACAACCTGTTGAAAAATTTGATGGAGAAGTGAATCTTCCTGGTTCAAAAAGTGTTTCTAACCGAGCTTTATTGCTCGCTGCACTAGCAAAAGGGAAGACGCGCCTCACTAACTTACTTGATAGTGATGATATTCGTCATATGCTCAGTGCCCTGACTAAACTGGGTGTTCAGTATCAACTTTCTGATGATAAAACCGTTTGTGAAGTGGAAGGTTTAGGCCGGCCATTTTCGGCAGACACGCCATTAGAACTGTTTTTGGGTAACGCTGGTACAGCAATGCGTCCACTTGCGGCAGCACTGTGTTTGGGTCAAGGTGAGTTTGTTCTGACTGGCGAACCTCGCATGAAAGAACGCCCAATTGGTCACTTAGTCAATGCGCTGCGTGAAGCTGGCGCAGAAATTGAATATTTAGAAAATGAGAATTACCCGCCACTGTCGATAAAAGGCACTGGTCTCAAGTCGGGTACTGTCGCCATCGATGGTTCTATTTCAAGTCAATTTTTGACGGCTTTTCTCATGTCTGCGCCACTGGCTGATGGTGACATCACCATCAATATTGTGGGTGAGTTAGTATCAAAACCTTATATCGATATTACCTTGCAGATCATGCAACAGTTCGGTGTTAATGTTATTAACAACGACTACCAACAGTTCGTGATACCAACAGGGCAAAGCTACGTCGCACCAGGACATTTTATGGTGGAAGGTGATGCATCATCAGCGTCTTACTTCCTCGCCTCTGCAGCGGTTAAAGGCGGCAGTGTGAAAGTGACGGGGATTGGCAAAAAAAGCATCCAAGGTGATGTGCAATTTGCTGACGCGTTAGAAAAAATGGGGGCAGAAATTGAGTGGGGTGATGAATATATTATTGCTCGTCGCGGTGAACTCAATGCCATCGATATGGATTTTAACCATATTCCAGATGCAGCCATGACTATTGCAACTGCAGCCTTGTTCGCTAAAGGGACCACCACCATTCGCAATGTATATAACTGGCGTGTGAAAGAAACCGATCGCTTAGCGGCTATGGCGACAGAGCTACGTAAAGTCGGCGCTGAAATAGAAGAGGGCGAAGACTACATCACGATCACTCCGCCAGAAAAATTCATCCATGCAGCCATTGATACTTATGATGATCACCGCATGGCAATGTGTTTTTCGTTAGTGGCTTTCTCTGATGTTGGTGTGACGATTAATGATCCAAAATGTACGTCAAAAACATTCCCAGATTATTTTGATAAATTCGCCGTATTAAGTCATTAAATGGTCAACGTTATGATGAAATAAAGCCTCTTCCGAGGCTTTATTTTTAGTGTAAATGTAATTTGCTGATGGTCACTATATATAATACTCATACACTAGGCTTGACACTTTAGGTATTTAGCCATCAATCACTATTCGAGAGTAAATTCTGATGATAGGTGGTGCGCTAAATATTTAAACATGTTGAATACCGCTGTTGTTTTTGTGGTTGGCAGTCCGTTGTCATCAAGGAAATATTCACCTTTAAATACTAAAATGCCTGCTTTTTCTTCAACTTGAGTAGCTTTCATACCTTCAACATAATGTTCATGATCTTGAATCAGTTGATTAGCTATCATGAGTAAGTCTACTTTTGAAATGGGCTTTTTATCGGCCATAATGTTTCCTTTTATTATTTTGTTTGGCAGTGATAACTAGTGTATTGAGCGCATAATATCAGACAATGATCGAGCTCAGTAAAAACTAAAATTGTGATTTATTGCAAAATTCACTTGTTTTACCTCGCGTTCTGTCCAGACTGTCATTACTATGTGCGAGTTTTCTGGAGCGCTTAGCATTTCGTCGATTTGTCGAGCAAATAAGCCGGTTTTTAAAAAAACAAGTTGATCTTCTGGTTATCTACCTCGATAGTAAAAAAAGAAGCAATATTTAAGAACATAATGCGATAAAACCAGTCGCAAAGTGGTTAAGGACATTTGAATCAAATTATGGGTAAATCACTCGTTATCGTGGAGTCGCCAGCCAAGGCCAAAACAATCAACAAATATCTTGGCAAAGACTTTATCGTAAAGTCTAGTGTCGGTCATGTCCGCGATCTGCCAACTGCCGGTCAATCAACTGGCGCCAAAAAAGCAGCGCCGACTTCGACTAAAGGCCTTAGTGCTGAAGAAAAAGCTCGCCTTAAGAAAGAAAAAGAGCGTTCATCTTTAATCAAGAAGATGGGCATCGATCCCTATAATGGTTGGGAAGCGAATTATCAGATACTGCCGGGTAAAGAAAAGGTAGTAAATGAACTTAAAAAGTTAGCGAAAGACGCAGACAGCGTTTATCTCGCAACCGACTTGGACCGCGAAGGAGAGGCCATCGCTTGGCACCTTCGTGAGATCATCGGTGGCGATGAAGAGCGATATAAACGTGTTGTGTTTAACGAAATCACTAAAACAGCAATCCAACAGGCGTTTAAGCAGCCTGGTGACCTAAATATGGATGGTGTTAACGCCCAACAAGCACGTCGTTTTATGGACCGTGTTGTGGGCTTTATGGTGTCTCCGTTGCTATGGAAAAAAGTGGCGCGTGGTTTATCCGCAGGACGTGTTCAATCTGTAGCAGTGAAGCTACTTGTGGAACGTGAGCGTGAAATCAAAGCGTTTACCCCTGAAGAGTTCTGGGATATCAACGCCGATACCAAAACCAGTGCAAATGACAAATTCCGTTTGCTGGTCGCGCAACAAAATGGCGAAGCATTTAAGCCGACTAACGAACAAGAAACCAAAGCAGCTATCAGTGTTTTGGAAAAAGCGCGCTATGAAGTTTGTAAGCGAGAAGATCGCCCTACAACGAGTAAGCCAAGTGCGCCATTCATTACCTCTACATTGCAGCAAGCGGCAAGTACTCGCTTAGGTTATGGTGTTAAGAAAACCATGATGCTAGCGCAGCGTCTTTACGAAGGCGGTTACATCACCTACATGCGTACTGACTCAACCAACTTGAGCCAAGAAGCGGTTGCCTCTGTTCGTGATTTCATCACTGATCAATTTGGTGATAAATACCTACCAAGTAAGCCAAATGTTTACGGCAGTAAAGAAAATGCCCAAGAAGCGCACGAAGCGATTCGTCCTTCTAGCGTTGATGTTAAATCTGATGATTTGCAAGGTATGGATGCGGATGCGCACAAATTGTATAACTTAATTTGGAATCAGTTTGTGGCGTGTCAAATGACGCCTGCTCAATACACTTCTACAACCGTAAGTGTTAAGGCGGCAGAATACACGTTGAAAGCAAAAGGCCGCATTCTCAAATTCGATGGTTGGACACGTGTACAACGTCCACTTGGTAAGAATGAAGACCAAATTTTACCTGAAGTAAAAGTAGGGGATGAACTAGCCCTTGAAGCGTTAGATCCTAAACAGCATTTTACTAAGCCACCGGCTCGCTATACTGAAGCAGCATTGGTTAAAGAATTAGAAAAACGTGGGATTGGCCGACCATCTACTTACGCATCGATTATTTCTACCATCCAAGATCGTGGTTACGTAAAAGTCGATTCACGTCGTTTTTACGCGGAAAAGATGGGCGAAATTGTTACAGATCGTCTGGATGATAGTTTTGAAGATTTGATGAACTACGACTTCACAGCACGTATGGAACAAAAACTCGACCAAATTGCCGAAGGTGATGCTAATTGGAAAGGGGTATTAGACAACTTCTTTGCCGATTTTAGTCAAAACCTTGAACAAGCTGAGCAAGATGAAGAACAAGGTGGTATGAAGCCTAACCACATGGTGCAAACAGATATTGAATGTCCAACTTGTGGTCGTCCAATGGTGATTCGCACGGCTTCTACTGGCGTTTTCTTAGGGTGTTCTGGTTATGCACTTCCGCCGAAAGAACGTTGTAAGACAACCATCAATCTTGGTGATGAAGATGGTGTTATCAATGTCTTAGAAGAAGATGTTGAAACCGCAGCACTGCGCGCTAAAAAACGCTGCCCAATTTGCGGCACTGCAATGGATGCTTACTTGATTGATGAAAAACGTAAGCTTCATGTGTGTGGTAATAACCCAAATTGTGAAGGCTATATCGTTGAACACGGCGAATTTAAACTGAAAGGGTATGATGGCCCTGTTGTTGAGTGCGATAAATGTGGCTCAGACATGGTTCTGAAAAATGGCCGATTTGGTAAGTACATGGCATGTACCAATGAATCTTGTAGCAATACCCGTAAGATTTTGAAAAACGGTGAAGTGGCTCCGCCAAAAGAAGACCCGGTCCATTTCCCAGAACTACCTTGCACACAGTCTGACGCGTATTTTGTGCTTCGCGATGGTGCGTCTGGCTTATTCTTTGCGGCAAGTAATTTCCCTAAATCGCGTGAGACACGCGCACCGTTAGTGGAAGAGCTAGCAAAATATCAAGACCGCTTACCTGAGAAATTCAAGTACCTAGCAACTGCTCCAGCGAAAGATCCTGATGGTGAACGTGCTGTAGTACGCTTTAGCCGTAAATCGAAAGAGCATTATGTACGTACCGAACATGATGGAAAACCATCTGGCTGGACAGCGCTATACATCGACGGTAAATGGGAAGTAACGGATAAACGCAAGAAAAAATAGTGATTTATCAATAACAAACCATGAATAAAAAAGGCAGCTTACGAGCTGCCTTTTTATTTTGTTGGCTATTTCTCAGTTTTCTAAAACAGTGTTGAATATTTTGTTAAATTCCCAATTATTTGTTCTCATTATTCAATATGTTGACTATCTTTTTTATAGGAGCTTGTAAACGAAGTACGGTTTGTCGTAAACCTGCTCGGATAAAGGCATTGCGTATCCAGTTCTAAATCACGATGTTTAATGAATGATAAAGATTGATGTACTTGTTTATTAAACGTTGGTCAGTGTGTGAGTGTCGCTCTTGATATTACACTGGTGTACGCAACCGGTGGGTAAAGTGGTCAGTGATTAATTTGCAGCCAGTATTGACCTACTTGATGGCCTTTTGCCCCATTTGTCGCGGTGGGGATGATGCTTCGATGGAAGAACAGTGTTTATCAAATCTACCGGTGGGCACTGAAAACAATAAATAACGGAGAACCTTAATGGCTGGTGTACTGGGAATGATTTTGGCTGGAGGCGAGGGGACTCGTTTAATGCCTTTAACGGCTTCACGGAGTAAACCATCTGTCCCATTTGGAGGCAGTTATAGGCTAGTCGATTTTGCATTAAACAATTTCGTTAATGCGGATTTAATGCGGATTTATGTGTTAACGCAATTTAAGTCACAATCACTGTATCTACATATGAAAAAAGGCTGGAATGTGGCTGGTATTACTGACCGCTTTATCGATTGTATTCCTGCCCAAATGCGAGATGGTAAGCGTTGGTATGAAGGAACTGCTGATGCGATATACCAAAACCTACGTTTTATAGAATTGTCGTCACCTGATGAAGTGTGTATTTTTGGCTCTGACCACATCTATAAAATGGATATTCGTCAGATGCTGGATTATCACCGCCGTAAAGGTGCTAAGCTCACCGTTTCTGCTATCCGCATGCCCGTCAGCCAAGCATCATCATTTGGGATTATCGAAGTGGATAGAGAAGGGCGGATGGTTGGATTCGAAGAGAAGCCCGCTCATCCTAAATGTATTCCGGGTGAGCCAGAGTGGGCGCTTGTGTCGATGGGAAATTATATCTTTGATGCGCCAACACTTTATTCTGAGTTAAAATCTGATGCAGATAACCCACAATCTAGTCACGATTTTGGTAAAGATGTTATCCCGACTATGTATCCACAAGGGGATGTGTACGTCTATGATTTTTCGGATAACATGATCAAGGGTGAACGGCCTGAAGGGTACTGGCGCGATGTTGGTACTATTGAAGCGTATTGGGAAGCGCATATGGATCTCCTTGGCAAAGACCCTAAGTTTTCTTTGTATAATCGCAGTTGGCCTCTGCATACGTATTATCCACCTTTACCGCCAGCAACGTTTGTTGATGTTGATGCGCAAAAGGTTAAGTTAACCGATAGTTTGGTTTCTGGTGGGAGTTATATACAAGGATCAAGTATTTATAAATCGGTTTTAGGTTATAGAACCAATATTGCTGCTGGTTCTTGTATTAGTGAATCTGTTATCTTAGGTGATGTGAAGATAGGTGCAGGTTGTACGATTAAACGCGCCATTATTGATAAAGACGTTGAAATCGCAGCCGGCACGGTCATTGGTGAAAATAGTGAATTAGATAAACAACGCTTTCATGTTTCACCAAGTGGTATCGTAGTCATTGCTAAAGGAACAAAAGTTGGATTCTAAAATGGAGCAAATCAGTGTGTGGTTTGCCGTTTCAGAAGCGCAAGGTTTAGTGAAGAGTGGTGGTTTAGCTGATGTAGCGAAAGCATTACCTAAATCTCTCTCTCAATTAGGACAACAGGTAGCCATTGTGCTACCTGCTTATCGTAGTATTCCTGATAAAAACTCACTCCCTGTGGTCTTGGAAACCGATCTCACACATTGGCCTCACTCATCCTATAAAGTGAGGCAAACAGAGTTAGATGGTGTGCCGGTTTATTTGATCGATAATGATCACTATTTTGACCGTCCAGAACTTTATGCAGAGCAGAATCAAGCTTACGCTGATAACGGCGAACGGTTCAGTTTTTTCTCTGCTGCAAGCTTAGATGTTCTGCCTAAGTTGGGGATTAAACCCAATGTTATTCATGCCAACGATTGGCATACAGGACTGATCCCTTTCTTATTAAAAACCCGCTATCGCTATGATGCGTATTATGAAGGTATGAAAAGTGTCTTAACCATTCATAATGCGATTTTTAAAGGCATATTTTCTTACCATGAATTGGAAATTATTCCGGAATTGAATCTCAATGGTATGGAGTTTTTACGTTATGGTGTCGATCATGTAAGTATGCTTCGAGCAGGGATTGCTTATGCGGACAAAATTAATGCAGTTAGTCCAAACTATGCATGTGAACTGTTAACACCGTTAGGATCGCATGGGTTGGTCGATGATTTTGTTCGGCGTGCGCGTGATTTGCACGGTATTGTTAATGGTTGTGACTATTCGGAGTGGGACCCGAAAACAGATCAGTTTTTGCCACAGACATATAGTGATGACGCGGCCTCTTTACAAGCGGGCAAACAAGCAGCAAAGCTCGCTTTACAAGAAGAAGTGCACTTACCGACTCGCCCTGTCCCTATGTTTGGTATGGTGTGCCGTTTAACGCACCAAAAGGGATTTCATTACTTACTCCCTATCATTGAGGCATTCCTACGCAATGATGTGCAATTAGTTATTGTGGGTACTGGAGAGCCTGAAGTTGCTGGGCGTCTACGTAAACTGGCCGATAAATACAGTGAACAGTTTGCATTTGTTGAAACTTACAGTAACAAGTTGGCGCACTGGGTTGAAGCGGGCGCTGATTTCTTTTTGATGCCATCAGAGTTTGAAGCGTGTGGATTAAATCAAATTTATAGTATGGCTTACGGTACTTTACCTATTGTTAGAGAAGTAGGGGGATTGAAAGATACCGTAGTGGATTACGATAAAGATCCTCATGAAGCGACCGGCTTTGGTTTTTTAGAGCCATCGCCAGAGGCACTTTTAATTATTATGCAGCGTGCGTTACTGTTCTATCTGCAGCAACCTACTCAATTTCTCGAAGTTCAACAAAGAGCGATGCGCAGAGATTTTAGTTGGGAAGTATCAGCACAAGAATACATTAAGATGTATAGACAGGCATTGTTTGACTAAACGTTGCCCATCCATCGATGTACTTTACTAAGCGGAGAGTGTCACTCTCCGCTTTTTTATCGATTAACACAATGAAAAGAACATTGGATATTGTGCATTCCAATAAGAAGACTTGGGTATATAAGTCATCAGGATGATTTTGTTTAAAAGGGGAAGATATTGACATTATCAATGTGGTAGACTTGCGCCGCTATTAATTTGGAGCGAAATGGCTTACTTACTGATGTTATTCCATAAAGTGTATTCACATCCCACCAGTCAACAATGGGTCGTATTTATTCACGGCGCTGGGGGCAGTTCGTCTTTGTGGTTTAAGCAAATCAAGGAGTATCGACAACATTTTAATTTGCTTCTGGTTGATCTTCGTGGTCATGGCAAATCAAAACGAGGTCCTAAAGAGTGGTTACTCAAACCTTATCAGTTCGCTGATGTCGCGCAAGATGTTATTCACGTGATTGATCATCTTAGCATTGAAAAAGCCCACTTTGTTGCCATGTCTTTGGGAACCATTATTGTACGAACAATTGCCCAACTTGTCCCTGAGCGTGTCGAAAGCATGGTGATGGGGGGAGCGGTGATGCAGTTTAATCTACGTTCTCGGATATTGGTTAAAATTGGGGATTGGTGTAAAAATATCGTCCCATACATGTGGTTATACCAACTTTTTGCCCATGTCGTAATGCCTGATAAACATCAAAAAGAATCACGTCACCTCTTTATAAGAGAAGCTAAAAAGCTGTGTCAAAAAGAGTTTAAACGTTGGTATCGTTTAACCGCTGAAGCCCATGCACTGATGGGACATTTTAGAGAAACAGAGTTACCTATTCCCACGTTATACTTAATGGGAGAGCGCGATCATCTATTCCTTCCTGCTATTAGAAAAATGCTCAGTACACACCGCTGTAGTCAGTTGATAGAGTTATCCAATTGTGGTCATGTTTGCAATATCGAGCAATCTGAGGCCTTTAATCACCACTCGATTCGCTTTCTCTTGCACCAATAAATACGGTTCCCATTCAGAAAATATTAATCACACCCTTGGTGATCAGGTTTCCCACATTTCCAACAAACAGCGAACTGACCTTCATTGGTTTCCCCGCAATTAGAACAGACCCAATTTTTATAAAGGATACCACTATTGTCGGTTTGGGTTTGACGAATAAGCTCCCATGCATAATCGGCATCTAGACGATTAAATAGCCAAATATATGGCGCTGATTGGTCATCGGCAGGAATCTCTCCTCTTAACCCGAACCACTGTTCCCCTCTGACTTCGCATTTTATGTTTGACTGCTGGAGTAGTCCACACAGTATATGAGCTTCAGTTGGGTTATTTGCGATATAAAGTTTCAATATCAATTACCTTGAATGGTCACAGTCTAACCAAGATTATGTAAATGAACAGTGTTTCAAATGGGGTGTCATATTGTGTCCTAATTAAGGACTAAATATGGCTGTCACATTTTTATAATAATCAATGTAATAACCGTACAATGTTTTTGTGATAATAATCACAAAATAATGCCATTTAAGAAAAATGAGTAAAAATTTATTTATCCAATTTAAAGCATAAATTGATCTAGCTCATGGCGAATAATTGTAATCTATAGTCTCAACTATTTTAGTTGTTACTACTATTCTAAAACATTATGAGTTGGAAATTCGGTGATAAACCGCAAAATTATTAGCAGATTTATAGGTTAACTAACGGTTATTTATCTAGATATAGCCTTAGGACAAATGAGTTAAGGGTTATGCTCATACATGGCTGGTAAGGTTAAAAGGCCGGTTTAGCAGAAATGATTCGCAAGAGTGATGTTATTGATATATCTGATGAGCCTACAAGCAAGTATGCCGGGTTTTAACCTTTTAGGTGAGTAAAAGCTCTAATATGTACCTCAACGGCTCATATGTGCGTTATAGCGCGCATAAAAAAGCACCCCAGAGGGTGCTTTCAGCAACAAGCCTTGTTAGCAACAAATTTGGCTAAAGATTTTGCATTAACTCGTCACGCCGAGTTTGTGGAATAACAGACCAGTGCTTGCCTTCGATTGCGCCTTCAAGAGCCCATAAAAGCTCTAGACTTACATCGGTAGAGTGAGTTTGCTGAATTGCTTTATACGCTTCAACCGCTCCTTTATCGTGTAACTCTTCGACAGATTCAATTCCCGCTTTACGCAACATACGTTCTGTAGCTAAACGTAAATTAGGTAAATCTTTCAATCGGTTAGGTTTAGCTTTTGCCTGAGTCTCGCGTTCTTGTTTCGCGATCTTCAACGCAGATTTTGCTTCATCTAAAATAGTATCGGGTGTATCCCAAAACGATTCTGGAAGAGCAAAATATTTTGTAACCACAGGGAAACCACGTTTTTTGTAAACGTATGGTTCTAAGCCTTGTTGTTTGTATTTCTCAGAACAAGAATCATCAGCTCTGATATGAAGCATATCGTTAACAACCAACGCGAACATTGTGTCGTCTACGAAGATTCCAAAGCCGCCAAACATTGAACGAGATTTTACGCGACCTAATTTTTCAAAGAGTCGCATTGAGTTTTTTAGTATTGGTTTATCCATGCCTTTAGTCTCGGTGTATTTGAACATACGCCACCAAAATCCAGGTCCGAGAATGTAGCAAAAGAATGCAAAGACCGTGTCAATAAGAAGTTAACATCATATGCATTTTTGCCATCGGTAACCCCGCTACCTACCCAGAACATCTGTACCACCTGGGGTTCAGGCCGGAAGCTTTGCGTCCCACCTTTACAGATGGTTTGCCCTGTGCGTGACATTTCGTTAATTAGAGTAATCTTAAACTTGAACATAAATCACATAAAAATTGCTTCTATGTGATATTGCTCACAAAAATGACTGTATTAATAATAAACGATAAATTCATCAATAAAAGTGTAAAGAAGGCAGAGCTAAAGCAATGTAAGTTATTATTTTATAATGCTTTTTACCGACTCTCGTTCGATAAGCTCTGGATGCATTTCAAAAATACGGCGTTCATGCTCTTTATTTTTGATGCGTTCAAGCAAGATTTCGAATGCGTTTTTACCAACACGGCGCTTAGGCTGATGGATGGTGGTTAACGGTGGAGAGAAATATTCGGATAGTTCAATATTATCATAACCAATGACTGACATTTCTTCGGGGATTTTTACGCCTTTCTGTTGTAGGCGACTCATTAAGCCCAGTGCCATCGTATCGTTGAAACAAAAAACAGCGGTCGGTTTTTCATCCATCGCCAAAATTTTGTCAGCAGCAAGAACGGCGGTATCACATTCAAAGTTACCTTCAAGAATCCAATCTTCGTTCACGTCATAGTTTGCTTCGTTCATTGCGCGACGAAAACCTTGGATACGCTCTTGGCAGGTAATTTTGTTTAAGTGGCCACTCAAGCAGGCAATATGACTATGACCATGATCGATAAGGTACTTAGTGGCGATATAGCCACCTTCTTCTGAGTTATCCATGATTTTATCGGCTTGGGAGTCTTCTAATCCCCAATCCATGATCACTTTAGGAATATCGGAATGGCTCTCTAGCATTTCCATCAATTCTGGCGTCATATCCGAACACATAACCAACATGCCATCAACGCGTTTCTCAGCGAGCATGCGTACGTAGTCGCGTTGTTTTTCATAAATGCCACCAGTGTTACATAGGATCAACGTATAACCTTGGCGATAGCAGTAGCTTTCGACACCATCGATGACTTCGGAGAAAAATTGGTTCGTGGACTGGGTGACCAACATGCCAATGGTTCGAGTTGTGTTGCATTTTAAACTGCGGGCAACTGCACTAGGGGCATAGTTCAACTCCTTAACAGCAGATAGCACTTTTTCTTGAGTTGCTTCTGCCACAAAACGGGTTTTGTTGATGACATGTGATACGGTGGTCGTAGAAACGCCAGCCAAGCGTGCTACATCTTTTATTGTCGCCATAGGTGATTTCCATTGGTATCAAATAACCTGAAAGTACATTGGTGATGATAATGTTGAACAGTCAGGTTTCGCTTTATTTTAGTGCAAAAAGCGGGAATAGTAGTAAAAACACAAAAACCGCTACGAGAAAGCGGTTTTTGACAATTAGTTTGAGTATTTATTAGCATCCAAGATTCTAGACTGCTCTGGCGATCACCGCAACGAAAAATTCATAATTTAATCTCAACTGATCTCGCCAACTTTTCTTATGCTTGCGACTCATTGTCTACATGATGGCGACAGATTGCTGGGTTATCAATATATTTTATCAATATGTAAAATGGACGGCTTAAGCGTATAAATGACATTTAGACTCTACGGGAGAGCTGACGTTGTTTCATGATGTGCTAACGAATAATGCACATATGATAACTAACCAAAAATAAGGTAAGTCATGAGACGTTTGATTGTAGAACCGAGGATTAGGACCAACATACTAGAGGTAAAAGGCACTTTTTATCACTTTTCCCTATCAAAGGCGCTTATATACCCAAATGACCTCAAGATGCAGGATTCAGAGCTTCATCAACGAGCCTAGGTCAAGCTCAATCACAGCAGGAATGGTCATTCCCTTTCAAGGTGATTGAGCGCAGAAATAGGTTTGTTGATGAGCTCCCAAAGGGCGAGTTTTATTCGCTCCTAGGCTGTGTTACTGATTTTCAACGTAGAATGACTATGTCTTCAAATCAGTGCCTTGCCTAAGAGCGAATACATTCCCGCTGAAACAGCATCTTGAGGTTACTTGGGTATAACCCCCCACT
>NZ_WEKT01000058.1:0-30477 GCF_009874545.1 Vibrio eleionomae
GAACGATAGCGATATTGGGGGGCTTGGGCGGGGAGAGAATGTACTGTTGCCAGTGAGCTAACCCGCACTATCGGCGCGGAGTATTTTATAGTGGGGTAGTGGAAAAAAGCGGCGTGTAATGTGCTTTGTAAATCGCAGTAATGACACCAACCTTGATGATGGTCGGTCTGCATTGTCATCGAGGTCTTAGATACCGTGAGGTGTATTGCCTTTTGCTGTTGGTATTCAGCACATTGATGCGCGCTAGAGAGGGTGGTAACCATTGAGACCACAGGCGCTATATATAAAAGGAGAATGGCGCAAATTGGTAGCCATACCCATCTATTTTGATGCTTGTGAATTTGCTTGCTTGTTAACAACTTACAATCTCAATGTTTCTAATTGTGCGGATTTATAACATATGCGCTACATTTAAGCGAGTTTTTGTCTGTAAGGGCGGTGGGAAAAGATCGTCGGTAGGCCGAGTTGATCTTCGCGATCTTGTACTACACTTGTCTGACTTATTATTGTGTTTTTTATCAACGCTTAGTCTTAGGGCGTAACCCGCTTTTAGCGATGAGGAGCATGGTGTGGAATTATGGCATGAACAGGCTTTGAATAGTGCACAGATCGTCCCTTTGGAATGGCACTTTAATCAATATTTGGTATTGATTTCATTACTGTTATCTGTTCTTGCCGCTTTTGGTGGTTTAAGCATTTTACAAGGTGCTTGGATAACCAAACATATGAATACCTTACCGAAATGGCGTCTTATCAGTAGTGTGTTATTAGGCACCGGAATTTGGGTAACACAATATATTTGTTTACTTGCGATCGATGTACCTATTAATGTTCAGTTTCACCCCATTTTACTCTTTGCTTCGATTGTTATGCCGATCATTAGTTCTTGGCTTACCTTTGGCTTATTGCAGCAAGAGCAACGAACTTTGTCAGATACCATATTTGCTGCGTTTATCTTTACGTCCGGTATGGTCGCGATGCTTTTGGCAGCGAGACAAGCGCTGGAATTGCCCGGTGAAGGTGACATTGACATACGTGGTTTATTGACCTCTCTAGGTGGCACCTTTCTGCTGACAGCCATTTCGTTGTCGTTAATTTCTAATCGGGCTCATCAGACGTTAAGGTCGCGAGTGGTTATTGGCGGTATTCTTGGTGGGGCTATTTTCATTTTGCCTTATACCGCGCTGTTTTCTTTGCAATTCCATGTTTCAGGCGACCTTGTTAAAGGCAATGTGATCCATTTTCACAATGATGCGATCGCCATGACCGCATTGGTGATGGCCTTTTTCATCCTGATGATTTTATTTAGTCTGACCACGTTATCGCAAATTCAGCAGGATTCAGAAGTAACAGAGCGGTTGGTGTCGAGAGAAAAGGACATCATCGATAGTTTTATGGATGGATTGCTGATTATTAATAGTCAAGGCGATGTGCTGAGTATTAATCCAGTAGGGCAAACATTGCTTGGATTGACGAATGTCCCCATCAGTAAATTGCGGTTAAGAGCCATCTTACCAAGCTTTGATATCAACAATATGGTTAGCCCAACTTACAGTGGTTTAAGCGACTTAAGCCATATTCGTACCATGGCGATGACTTATCAAGGAACCCAATTCCCATGCGAATTTACTTTGTCGCGAATGAGTGTTCAAGAGGGGAATAACGCGTTATTCACGCTTTTGATTCGTGATATCACTGAACAGTTGTCGTTAGAGCAACAATTACGGCGCACGCACAAGATGGAATCTATTGGCCAGCTATCGGCGGGTGTTGCTCATGAGATAAATTCTCCAGCCCAATACGTGACAAATAACATCACCTTTTTGAAAGAAGGATTTGAACGGCTGTTACACACGCATCGATTATTACAACCGAGTGAACGTGACATTCAAGATCCACACACTTATCAAAACAGAGTGATTTCACTCCTTAATGATCCAGAATTGAAGTTTATTATCGAAGAAGTACCTCAAGCGGTTGAGCAGTCACTGGATGGGATGAAGCAAGTCAACAGTATCGTCAAGGCGATGAAATCGTTCACTAATCCCAGTGAAGAACGGCTGCAATATATTGATTTAACCGAAGCAATTCGTGCAACGATTACGGTGGCAAGCTCTCAATGGAATGGTAAAGCTGTTGTGAATACGGAATTGAGTGATGAGTTAAGCTCGGTTCCATGTTACCGAGATTTATTCAACCAAGTGGTGTTGAATTTGCTGTCGAATGCGATTCATGCGATTGAGGATCAAAAAAAGAATCGTACAGATTTTCAAGGGGTTATCACACTCAAGACCTGGCGTTCAAAGCATCATGCTGTTATTACCATTACGGATAATGGGTTAGGAATACCCGAGGACATTATTGATAGAATATTTGATCCCTTTTTTACCACAAGAGAGGTGGGTCAAGGTTCTGGGCAGGGATTAAGTCATGTTTACTCGACAATTGTTGATAAACATAACGGAATAATAAACGTAGAATCGCAAGTGGGAGTAAAAACCACCTTCACGATAAAACTGCCTCTTATAATTAACGATGGTCACCAGACGATGGATAAAGTGGATGAAAATCTTATTAGTGGATGATGATCAACTCGTTTTAAATGGGTTACGTCGAGCATTATTTAGCGCGAATTGTTCAGTAATCACGGCAAATAGCGGTAAAGAAGCATTAGAAAAGCTGGCCTATGAAGAGTGTGATTTGATTATTTCGGACATGATGATGCCGCAAATGGATGGTTCGCAGTTGTTGGAAGAGGTCAGTCAAAAATACCCTTGGATAATACGTGCCTCACTTTCTGGGTACGCTGACCCACAAATGACAGTAAGAGGCGGGTTTTATGCCCATCAAGCTTTTATGAAGCCTTGCGATACATCGATGCTGAAAGCGGAAATTCAACGTATTTCTAACATGTTAGAACGTTTTCCGGATCGTCTGATTCAAAATGCTATTGGGACAATAACCTCACTTCCGGTAACACTAGACTTGTACCAAAAAGTAAAAGTGATGCTCGAAGATGAGCAGTCTTCAATCCAAGATCTCGCTGATGTTATTCAAAACGACCCCGCGATATGTGCCAAATTAATTCAGATCGCCAACAATGCCATTTTTCGTGGCAAGAGCGAAATAAACAGTGTTGAAGGTGCGCTGAATCGTCCCGGAACCCAAATAGTGGTAAATATTGTTGCCATGCTGGAACTTTATGTGGGGGATAAACATAAACCCAGTAAAGCGTTAGAAAACTTACGCCAACACAGTTTAATTGTTGCGAACCTTACGGCAAAACTCGCCCCGCAAGGAGAGAGCAATACAGGGTTTCTCATCGGTGTTTTACATCAAATAGGTGAATTTGTTCGCACCTTAATTTTGCCAGAACTAATGAAAAAGTATTTAACCTCTGGTGGTGAAAAACATGACTTTCGCCATTTAGAAGAGCACCTATTTAATACCAATTCGGAGCAACTCGGTGCCTATTTGCTGCATTTATGGGCGTTCCCTTCGCCTATCATTGAAAGTGTGCTTAACCAAAATAACGAGCAGTTGGTGCTAGAGCAACCCTATTCGTTTACGACGGCTTTGTATATTGCGAAAAAGATCGCTAATGGCGAAACAGTGAATGTTGAGCTGGTGGATAAGTTTGAATTAACTGAAACACTTGCACAATTGTAGGTATAACCAAAGTAATTTAACCCTTTCAGCGTGAATCAGATACTATATCGCTATTCATGTTTATCGTTTAGGAAAGGGTGTATACGTACACTGTATATTGATGAAATCGCAAATTTCTGTGCGGGATAACTTTCCGCTCCCTCAAGATCTTAATGTGTTAATCACTGTCGTTCGCCAAGAAAGTTTTGCTATGGCGGCGGATGAGCTGGGTGTCTCTCCTGCTTATGTGAGTAAACGGATTCAAATTCTCGAAAAAACGCTCAATACTCGGCTGTTACATAGAACGACTCGGCGAGTTGTGCTCACCGAAGATGGTCAACGTGTATTTAATCGAGCGATTCGTATACTCGACAATATGGAAGAGTTGGTTGATGACTTGTCCCAGTCGAAATATGTTCCGCGTGGTGAGCTCGCTATTTGTACTAGCTTTGGGTTTGGCCGGGCAAAAGTTGCTCCAATACTTTCTAAACTAGCCAAAGCCTATCCTCAGCTTGATATTCGCCTAGATGTGGGGGACAAACCGGTGGATTTGGTGAAATCTGGCTACGATTTGGAAATTCGGGTTGGGGGCCATTTACCGGAGCATCACATCGGTAAATGTCTGGCGAAAAATTTGCGTATGTTATGCGCTAGCCCGAAATATTTGGCTGAACACGGCGAGCCTGAAACACTGGACGATTTAGATCAACATTCATGTTTGGTATTGAAAGAAAAAAATACCATGAATGGGATTTGGAATCTGGAAACCTTAAATGGTGAAAAAATCGCGGTACGGATTAATAGTGCCTTGTCATCCAACGATGGGGGCATTGTGCGCCAATGGGCTTTGCATGACCAAGGGATCATTTTACGTTCCTATTGGGACATTGCTGAGGATCTGGCGCAAGGCAAATTGGTACAAATATTACCCGATTATTTTCAGACTGCCGACATATGGGCTATCTATCCAACCCGAATGACAGAATCAGCTAAATTGAGAGTTTGCATTGAATTTTTGCAGCGAGGTTGCCAAGCTTTTTCTTACACGGCAGATAAAGCCGACAAGGATTAGTGCATCTCTAAATTCCCTCTGAATCCCGCGTTTGAGGTGATTTGGGTATATTGTACGTAATAATTTGTTGCACTAATTAACCCGATATCAATTGTATTTCATAATAGATTTCTTATTTTAACTATGGTTACTGATAATTTAAATAATGCCCATAGATATGATCAGGATTTAATATTAGACACACTTTGTTGTTTAAAATTTGTTAAATATTATAATTATTTCCAAATCGTGTTTATTGTTAACACGCTATGGAGTTTGAATCCTTGCTCTTGTTCACTAGTATGGAGAGGTTCTCCTTATTATTGAACTTCATATCGGGACGGATTACCGGAGCATAGTGAATGACGCTATTACATAGTCAGCAAAATACGACGCAGCAATGCGTTAGACCCAGTCACCAGGTCTTACCTTGGGCCAGTTTTGCCAAACACACGGCTTCCCAAAAGTTAGATTCGGTAGTGCGTTGTTGTTTTGAAGGAGAGCTGACTCAGGGAAGCTCGTGGCAAGATCTGGTGATGGTCACTGTGGCTAATTTTACAGCCGAACAAAGAGCGTGCACCATTGTATTATTTTGCGGAACGACGCTACAGCATTGGGATACCAGTGTTTGCTTGGCAATGTGCAGAATGGCAATAGAAGGCGGGCTCAAAGGTGCAGCATTTGAAGCTGATGGCCAAGTGTTTCATTGTGAACAAGATATTCGCCGGCCAAGCAACATTTCGATTGCTGAATTTAGTGCAACGCAATGGCGTAATCGATTTGCGACGGGCTTGAAAAAAGGTCAAGAATTGATTGTGAATAGTAGTGCTGTTAAGCCCGTCATCATTCCACAGCAAAATAGTATTACTACTGGTGAGCATCAACAACTCTTACCGACAGAACTTGATTATGCTTTTATCGGTACTGCTATGTTTTCCCCTCTGCAACAGTTACGCGAACTGCAAGAATTTATTGCAGGGAGACAGGTCACTATAGGTATTCAAACCGTTATCGTATTTCAGTCTCAGCAATTGATGCTACAAGCAGAGAAAGAGGGACTGGTTGATGCGCTTCTTAGCAGTGGCTGTCAATATTGCTTAATTGATGAACTGCCGCTTTACTACTATCAAAATGTGGATATGAAGCAATGTGCAATAAGTTTTGATTTAGCCCAAATCGCAGCGCCCAAAGGAGAGTCTTACCTTATGAGCCATAGAATGGTGATGTCTGCAGCATTGCGTGGCAGTTTGTAGCATCCTTTCTACAACGATTCTCTACTATATTTTCACCCTGTTATTTTTGCTGTTTGGCCAGCCAAACTCTCGCCCATAGACCGATTGGGGTCAAAATCCCTTTTGATACAAAACGGACTTTATTACGGTAGATAATCAAAGTGGTAGGGGCGTCTTTAACATGCCACCGTTGGCTTAGATGATTATTCGTATCATTAACAATCCAAAAATGGAAATAATGATCGTCGAGATAACGGCGCATGGCTTCATTATCTCCAGACATTTTCGCAACCCCAACTGTAGGATAATAGTAACTCAGCCATTCCACACTCGGTGTTAATAATCGACAGCTATTACACCAACTTCCCCAAAAATACAGGATGACCGGCCTTTTTTGACTTAGGGCTGCAATATTGACTTCCTGCCCATCAATATTCTCCATATGGATAGCGTTATGGTGATCAAGAGGAATGGTTTTATCATGCCACGCGTCAATAGCGATACTGATTGCCATAATGCAGACTAATATCAGTATGAATTTACTGATTTTTTTAAATAAGGAGTTACGCTTAACTATAAGCCCTTTAAGAATATAAAGCACAAGTAGGACGCAGATAACAATGGTAGAAATAATGATGCTGTTGTGCTTGATAAAACTTAAGTACGTCATGCTGATCTCAAACTAGATGGGGGCCGTATTGTACAAATTTGCTCGGCCTAAGACCAATTTAATTCTGTGTATGTCGTAAGCCTATAGTTGATGAATTAATTATTGATCATTCTTATCTGTTTAAGGTCCTCAATAGCTTGAGTCCTATTGATAATATTGACATGACTTGCTGTTAACGGCATGTTGACATGCATATGAGGCCAATGGAATAGGGTGTTATATGGGTTTGAAATATAGAGGTTATTAATGAAAACGCATGGAGTGATCCCGGTACTCGGGTTGCTGCTTATTGCTTCTCAGGCAGTAGCAGCAGATAAATCAACGCAAGATGATGATAAGGATAAACTCAGTGGCAACGCGAAGTTAGGCTTTATCTATTCAAAAACATCCTCATCTTCCACATCCCTAAACTCTGGTATTGGCTTAAAATACAACGAGAAACCTTTTACCCACGAATTTAATGGCAGTACTTATTACACCAACGCGAAAGACGACGATGATGGTGTGAATAAATACACTTTAAATTACAAGTTTTCTTACGCCTTAAAAGGTGGGGAAGGGTATGACGCCTATATCGACAATGAATATAAACATGACCAATACGAAACCTATCGGCATGTCTATGATGTGACCGTCGGTATCCAAAAAGCGTTAATCGCGACCAAGAAAACGGAACTTAATATCGGTGGCGGTCCGGGTTATCGGTACACCAAACGTCAGGATTTTGATGATGACTACCCAAATCAAGTGGAAGAAGATGTGATCGTCAACGCCTTCATTAACGGTAAATCGCAGTTAACTGACGCGCTATCAGTTGGCGGTAGTGCTGATGTCGATTATGGTGAATCGAATACGACCTATACACTAGGCGCGAATTTGACTAATAAACTGGTCGATAACGTGGCTTTAGTCTTTGATAGTGAGTATATCTACAATACAGACGTGGCCTCAGATGATGACCACGATGAGCTGTATAGTACGATCAGTATCACCTACGCCTTTTAAGGCGTTGATATTTTGGTTTGATCGATAACTGAACCGTGATAGCCCTTAGCGCAGTCGGCACCCTGACACTCTGAGGTCAACATATTCAATACAATCGATCCGGCGTTGGTCATGACACGATAATGGCCGACGCCATCTTTATCCCCGCCGAGCGATTGGCTGCCTTCTTTATTCTGCGTGATGGCTGATTGAGTCGCTTTAGAACCCTCACCGATATTAAGTTGTGCGAGTACATTTTTACTATTGGTAAACGTCGCATTCAATGCACAGTCGTGTTTATCGACTGATGGACAAAGTGTTGCGTCCTGATTTCCTGCATCTATGGTATAAAATTGTACTTGTGGTTCATGTTTTGGCATTGCCCGTAAGCTTTTTTGTCCTGAATCGGATGTCCATTCGTTATAGCCATTCCAACTGTCTTCACTTGGGAACAGGCCAAACACAAAGGCGTTCTCTAAACTTTGCGCATGACAAATAGGAAATTTATCATCAGCTGGACCGACTCCCTTGCAGGCTGGTAAACCACGCATTGGTCCGGCAATATTGACAAAGCGGCGCACATATCCCCACGCACTTTTATATTCAAAAGTCGCGAGCGCTAACGAGACGCCTTGTGAATAGGCGACAATATCGACTTGGCTTTTATTGCTATATTGACGAACTCGGCGGATGAAATCGTATAGAAGGTTGTATTTTTCAACCTGTTGTTGGTTTTTTTCTGGGTTTACCTGTTCTTCGTGAGAGGTGTAGGTGACGGCAAACAGTTCACAATCGTTATAGCCATTGTCTTTAAATGTTTGGTAAACCGATGCTGCGTTTGGTGCCAGATTGGGACCTGTCGGTTTGACGAGCCAATTACTCGACGTTGTTGCCGCGCCGTGAATAAAGATCACCGGGGTTTTTGTTGCCTGACATTTTCCTCCACCAAAACCGCCAAAATTTAAACCAGGATGAAAATCTGCAGCAAACGATGGTGAGGATGATGCTGTTTGGCTTTTATCAGCATAACTAATGGGGCTGACTAATACTGTCGTTGACAATAAAAGCGTCGTTAATCGTTTTAGCTTAACGTTATTCATCGCGCCTTCCTGAAAAATGATTAAAAATGTTGGCTAAAGGGGGAGACTGTTTTCCGTGAACAGTGAGTATAATCCTAGCTGTTGATGGGGCACAAAAAGTATTAATAGGTCATAAAACAGTAAGTCTGACGCAAAACACTACAAAAATTCCGTTTAATCAGCAAGTTTGAGCACTGAACAGGTTACTTGGGGAGAGATGTTTAGATATGGCCATCCTGATATTTTGAAATGCGTTGAATGATCTTTCGCACTTGGTGATTGAAGTTGTTGGGTTCCCAAGCCACTACCACCTGACTCACCAATGGCATATCATCAATTTCTGTACAACGGGCGGAATCATCCAAGTGCTCTGCGAGGGAGCGAGGAACAATAGCTATACCAAACCCAGCTTGTGACATTGCAACCGCAGAGCGTAACTGTGGTGCGGCATATTGGCTATTAATGGCAATGCCACGATGGGTAAATAGTGACGTCATTTCATCATAAAGAGCTGGGCCTGTTTCACGGGGAAAGAGCAGTAGTCGTTCGATGCTGAGCTCGTCTAAGCTGATATGTTTTCGTTGAGCGAGAGGATTCGTTGAAGGGATCACGGCAATGAACGGTTCTTCGAACAGCACTCGTTTTTCCAATTGTTCACAGGCGTAACAAGGTAGACGTTTAAAGGCGATATCAAGCTGCTTTTCTTTTAGCTGTTCCACGAGTTTATGCATCGGAAGCTCTACTCCGACAAAATTCACTTCTGGAAAGTACTCTCTTAATTGTCGCATTACCGATAACACTTGGTTACAGATTGCTGTCGATGTGGCAAATCCAATCCGCACTTCCGTATTCTCACCGCGCGCCATTTGCTTGGCTTTTGCCTTGGCTTGTTCAACATTATTAAGAATGTTCAATGCATCGACGTAAAAGGTTTCACCCACCTTGGTCAACTCTACTTTCCGCGAGGAACGGTCGAACAGAGGCGCCCCAATTTCCTGCTCCAACTTTTTTATCTGTTGGCTAAGTGGGGGTTGAGCAATGCCTAGTTGCTCCGCAGCTCGAGTAAAGTGATGCGTTTGTGCCACGGTAACGAAATATTTTAAGTAGCGTAGTTCCATATTTTTTTCGTATCGAAATAAATGAATTTTATATTAGATTTTACGTGTTACAGATTCCATGCTTATTGCATAAGTTCAATACAGTAACGGTGTATATCATGTGTGAAATCTACAACTCTCTTTGTACTTGTTCATTCGATGTGGCAAAAGAATTCGCTGAATATCACAAATTAACCGGTCGTGGGGAGATCTATCAGACTTCATTAATGAGCGCGTTAATTGCTGGTGTCTATGATGGTTCAACCACAGTTGAAGAATTATTAGAACACGGTGATTTTGGTTTAGGAACATTTGATCACTTAGATGGTGAATTAATTGCTTTCGATAATAAAGTATTCCAATTAAAACAGGATGGGTCAGCACATAAAGCTCAAATGACACAAAAAACACCATTTGCAGTGATGACTCATTTTAAACCGAATATTGAATTACCCATTACCGAATCATTGACTCGAGAACAATTGCATAAGCTAATCGATCAAATGGTGCCATCCGATAACTTATTCTGTGCGGTAAGAGTTGACGGGACATTTGACTATGTTAGGACTCGAACCGTACCACGTCAAGAAGCGCCCTATCGACCAATGTTAGAAGTGGTAAAAGAGCAGCCAACGTTTAATTTTCGTAAACATAAAGGCGTTATCGCAGGTTTTAGAAGCCCTCAATATACCACTGGTATTAATGTACCTGGTTATCATGAGCATTTTATTACTAATGATCGTAAAGGTGGCGGCCATATTCAGGATTACCGTATAACGTCAGGTTTTTTGCAAATTGGGGTGGTATCGAAATTAAATATTGATATTCCTACAACTGAACAATTTTTAGATGCTGATTTATCATATCACGATATTCGTCAAGCTATAGAAAAAACAGAAAAATAATAGCTTTGATTTATGTAAGGATAAAAAGATGAAAAAAGAATCTTCAATTCGAACTGGTGCTGATTTAATTGCTCAACAATTAGAACAATTGGGTACTAAATATATATTCGGTATTCCAGGTGCAAAAATTGATCGTCTATTTGATGCGATTAACGATACCAATATTAATTTAATTCCTGTTCGTCATGAAGCCAATGCGGCATTTATGGCTGGCGCTATTGGGCGTCTAACGGGTAAAGCCGGGGTCACTATGGTCACTTCTGGTCCGGGGTGCGGTAATTTGGTGACTGGTGTCGCGACCGCCAACTCGGAAGGTGATCCTATGTTGGCATTAGGCGGTGCGGTTAAACGTACTGACCAGCAACGTAAAACTCACCAAAGCCTTGATACTGTAGGTATATTTAGGCCTATTACCAAATATTGTGCAGAAATTCAGCATGTTGATGCAGCGGCAGAAATGATCGCGAATGCAGTACGCGCGGCGGAAACTGGACGTCCTGGTGCGAGTTTTGTGAGTTTGCCGCAAGATGTATTAAGTGATCAAACAGAAAACGATGTCATCATACCTAATCGATATGTACCGATGGGGACGGCTGATATTACTGCAATCGATGAAGCAGTAAAACGCATTGAAGCGGCAGGCAATGTGGTGGTCCTTGCGGGATTGCATGCCAGTAAGGAAGAAAACGCGTTAGCCATCACCCGCTTTTTGCAGAAAACTCAATTACCCGTTGTTGGTACGTATCAAGCTGCTGGTACATTAAATATTAATCACTACAATCGATTTGCGGGCCGAGTCGGCTTGTTTAACAATCAACCTGGTGATGTGTTGTTAAAACAAGCGGATTTGATCGTCACTATTGGGTTTAACGCGATTGAATATGATCCAGACCTGTGGAACACCAAAGATTGCCCGATCATTCATTTAGATATTGAACCTGCGGAGTATCAACAGCATTATCAACCAGAAATAGAATTGGTTGGTAATATCGCGACATCAGTGGAACAAATGACGAACCGAATGTCTTCCTATTCCCGTTTATCACCACTGAGCCTGTCTATTTTAGAAGAAGTCGCTCATCGTCGTCAGTTGATAAAAGGGTATCCATCCGTTTGGAGCGCTCGTGGTTTTCATCCATTAAGTATTATCAAAGTGATGCAGTCATTAATTACCCCAGATATGACATTATGTTTGGATATGGGGAGTTTCCACATTTGGCTTGCTCGTTATATGGGATGTTTTCGTGCGCGCCAAATGATGATTTCTAATGGGCAACAAACCATGGGGGTGGCATTACCATGGGCCATCAGTGCTAGCTTATTAAACCCAAGTGCGAAGGTGATTTCTGTTTCTGGTGACGGCGGTTTCATGCAATCAAGTATGGAGCTAGAAACTGCGGTGCGTTTAGGCTGTAACATTGTACACATTGTGTGGGTGGATAACGCATACAACATGGTAGAAATCCAAGAAGTGAATAAATACGGTCGTCATTCTGGTGTGAAATTTGGTCCGATTGATTTTAAAGCTTACGCGGAATCTTTTGGTGCTCATGCTTATGCTGTCACTGATCAACATCAATTAGCGACTACGTTAAAAGCGGCCATGGATGTACAAGGCCCAGCAGTTGTGGCTATCCCTGTCGATTACAGCGATAACTACAAGCTGCTAAAAACACGTGGTGCTGATCATTGTGATCCGGTTTTTGCCGGACAAGAAAGTGTCCTAGCTTAGGTATAAGCAGGCAAAAAGCCCCAATAGTTGGTGAACTATTGGGGCTTTTTTAAATTGGGGCCATTTGGCTATGCGCCATTAATGAGCCTGAACGGCTGCTACGCTTGAGTGTTGGCGTTTGCTCATAAAGAGCAACATGAGGCTTGATAAAACAGCTATCGCGATAATACAGCTCCATGTCATGGAATAGCCGATACCTTGCACCATAATGCCCATCACGACATACGCAGGTAGCATACCAATATTCTTGATAGTATTAATCACTCCACTGATCCTTCCTCGGTGGCTACGTGGAGACTGGTTAGCGATATAGACATTTTCGTTAGTCACTAATAGCACTTCAGCGGCCGCTAAAATTAACCATGCAAAGAAGAAGACTGGCACATAATCAAAATTCATGACCACTAAATATCCGCCAGCCAGTAACCCCCCGCAAATCGATAGGCTTTTCAACTCGCTTTGTCCATGCGTAACTTTCACCAAAATAGGGGTGAGCACAACCACCGCAACGCAGGCAATGGTCATGAGTTGACCAAAGACAACGGCGCCTTCTTTGCCAAATAGGTGCGCCATATAGAGTGGTGCGAGTACGGTCATTTGGGTAATAGCGATATAGAGTAACGTGCAGGCTATGCCAAACACCCACAGGTGAGGACGTTCTTTCAACACTTGCCATACACTGCCTTCGGCATCTTGCTCAGGATCGAATTCTAATTCAAGGTCCTCGCGCTCTGGTGTTGGCATTGGTTTCGTGTATTTAGGTTCTTTGACGAACCAAGCAACCAATAAAATACCAATCACACTCGCCAGTCCGTTACCCCAATAAATCAAAGAGCTGCTATACCAGAATAGGTAACCTGCAACCAAAGAGCCCACAGCAGAGCCCACGTTATAAGCCAAATAACTGAGAGACATAACGGCTGAACGATTGCTGGTATTTGAGAGATTCGCAGCGAGTGCATTCCCTGCGGGTACTGAGGCGCCACCAAAAAGATAAGCGATTAAAATAAGGGCTGGAGCAAGGTAATGATGTTCGGGGAAAAAACCACAAACAAACAGAATAGTGCCACCAATCAATTCACCCAGCACCATAATATTTTTATGACCAAAGGCATCAGCAAGCTTCCCGCCGAAGACGCCACCTATCATAAATGCAGTCATCACAATCATCACAAAAGTGCTGGCAATGGCTTCTGAATACCCAAGCTTTTGAGTAAGCAGTAAAACCAAAAAAGGAATGATGAAATTACCAAGACCGAGAATAAAACGGGATAGGGCGATAAAGTAAATGTCTCTAGGGAGATCTTTATATATGGAAAGTGTTTCTTGTATTCGTCGCAGCATATGCGCTTCCTAGTTATTATGTTTAGCTATCAAAATAACCATAAGTATTCGTTCCATAACAACCATAAAGGCATGTTAAACAATGTATTATCGACTACGGCTTTCGATATTAAACTGATTGAGTTTTACACAGGTAGTACGGATATACCGAATTCAAGACAAAATTTCCAGAACTATCTACCTAAAAAGGGTAATCATACGCGAAGAGTCATGAGTGGTCTTGTGGTTATTTACTCAGCGGATCAGATGAAAAGTATTCATGAGTTATATACCCAAGTAACCTCAAGATGCTGTTTCAGCGAGAATGTATTCGCTCTTAGGCAAGGCACTGATTTGAAGACATAGTCATTCTACGTAGAAAATCAGTCACACAGCCTAGAAGCGAATAAAACTCGCCCTTCGGGAGCTCATCAACAAACCTATTTCTGCGCCCAATCACGTTAAAAGGGAATGACCATTCCTGCCGTGATTGAGCTTGACCTAGGCTCGTTGATGAAGCTCTGAATCCTGCATCTTGAGGTCATTTGGGTTTCACTGACACAAATCAAACAGGAAGCCCCATTTTTGGATTGCCACTCAATACAGTCTAACTCAGTCTCGAAATGTTCTTGGGTTTCTGGAATATCAATCGCTATTGTTCCGCACCGAGTCACTTCGATGTGAGCGTGGAAGTGGTTTTTATCCTGTAAAACGTATTCTTTGCGGGTGGACATCATAGTCGTCATCCTCCAAGACTTAGACGTGCGTTAGTTACACGGTAAAGTGTAGGCAACTGGCCAATAATTATTCGATAACTAGCTCACGCTAAAAAATGACAAAAGAGTAAATAGCTGAATCCCCGTTGGTTATTTTTTGTGCGAAAAAAGACCAATGTTACAGGATGGACGATAGATCACTATCTATGAGTAAAGAACGCTGTTTTATTACTTATGAAGACTTCTGCCAGCGCAAACTGTACATTCGGCATTCAGCAATTAACGCGCGAATTGCAGGGTTATGTTCACTCGCTCGGTTCATCAGTAAATAAATGCCATGAGATTCGGTTAACTCTGGGGATAGAGGGTAAAACTCAAGGCCGATTTGATGGGACACCTCTGCAAGTCGAGATGGAAGCAAAGCGGCGTAAGCGCCTGACTTAAGAGCAAAACTTAGACCAAAGATGCTAGAGAACTCAGAGTGAATATCGACCTTACTATCGAGTTTTGCGATGACTTTATCAAACGCTTCGCGTAGTCCAAATCCTTTAGTCAGAGTCATATACGATTGCTTTTTTAAGTAATCCGCTTTAATTGGCACCTCAGACTTACCCGGTTGCTCGCCACAATGCGCAATGGTGAAACTCAACATGTCATCAAACAGTTTCATCGCGGTATGATGAGGGCTATTTTCTAAATGATGATCCCCATACACCATCAAGACATCAAGTTCAGATCGCTTGAGTTTTTCCACTAATTCACTATTTGAACCGGAATGAAACTCTAACTGCACATCTGGGCGGCGCTCTTTATAGGCCGTTAATAGGTGAGGGACGAGATCAACTGTGAGAGAGTTAACCGAACCTACGCGAATTTTTTTGGGTGTAATGCCCGCAGATATTTGCGTGTTATCGATGGCTCGCGATAGATCACTTAATGCTGACACGCACTGCTGATATAAAATGTTCGCCGATTCTAATGGCACCAAACTGCGGCCACGTTTTTCAAACAATACACAACCGAGATCTTCTTCCAGAGCATGAATAGATCGATACACAGATAGCGTATTGATGTCCATGGCTTCTGCCACTTGACCCATATTGTTCTGTTCCATGTAACTGATGAAAATTTCCAAACGTTTAATGGTAGTTGGAATACGTCTATTCATGCTTGCTCACTGGCTGAACGTTGTTGTTAGCGTAAATTTAGCCATATTTACGCGCGAGTGCTGCAAGATTAGCCAGATTTTCTGACTCAGCAGCGACCGAAATAGTATCGGGCATGCTGGCTTTACACAACCCTGTTAGAACACTGCCAGGTTTCATTTCAATCGCTAATGTTACGCCACGTTCTTTGAGCATCGCGACGGTTTCCCACCAGTGAACCTGACGCGCCATATTGTGGGTCAAATCATCGCGAATACGCTCAACTGGCACCAATACGCGGGCGGCATTCGCACTCACATAGGTGATGTTAGGTCGCTTAAACTCGAGCGATTCAAAGGCATGTGAAAATTGTTCTGCTTGATTAGCTAATAACGCACAGTGTGATGGCACATTGACTTTCAATAAGCGCGCACTGGTCGCTTGTTTGGTTAGAGCAAGGTCACAAACGGCTTGTAATGAATCCACTCGTCCTGAAATTACCACTTGCGATTCGGTATTGATATTGGCGATATAAACCACATGACCTTGCTCTGTCGCATCAGCTAAGAGTTGTTTTAGAGTCGGCAGTGGTAAGCCAATGACCGCTGCCATGGCATAGCCCTCAGGATAAGCATTAGCCATCAACTCACCACGGCGAGTGACTAAATCTAAACCTTGTTCATAGCTAATGATGCCCGCGCTGATGGCCGCAGGAAAAGCACCAATAGATAGACCAAGTACATACTCAGGTTTCATGCCCAGATCACGCAAAATTTGAGCATAGGCATAACTGCATACGGTGAGCGCCACTTGCGTGTTGCGGTTATTCAACAATGCTGTTTCGTTATCGAGTTCTAAGACATCTTGTCCTAAATGATGGCTGGCGCGATTGAGCAGTTGTTGTCCGATGGGAAATTGTTGCAGATCCGTTAGCATGCCTGCCTTTTGCGTGCCTTGGCCAGGGAAAGTGAAGAGTATTGCCACGATAAGATCCTTAATCTTGAGGTTGCCAGGGAGTGAGAGTTAAATAGGGACCGTGTTGGCCTTTCATCATGATACTGCCATCAGCGTGCAGCCACTCGTTCATCGCAAATGCGCCATATGGGGTCTCTATTTGAATATCCGGACGTTGCTCTAATTTGCTTAACTGCATAGCGACATAGCGACAACATGATTTGTCTAGAGGCTCATGACTGAGAATACGCAGGTCAATATCACTGTTGAGGTGAGCGGTTTCAATATCAGTGGCTAATTCAAAAGCTAAACTGCCAGTAATTCCCCACGTTAGGTGAACATGACTCATGATATTCGCGACTTGAGTTAATGTATCCCAATGTGGCAATGGGTGCTGTGTTTGCCTAGCATGCCACTTCTGCTGTGATGCAATTTGTTCTGGAGTCACAACATGAGAGACTGAGTCCGGAGTAACGTAACTCGCATGTCGCTGCGAGCGGCTAAAACCACGAATGCCGATCGCAATGCGATCGGCAGGAGTCGGTTCTCGTCTTACGACTACAGGGCGGTGAAGTAGATCATGATGATCAAACCAATCTGGCTGTTCATTGTCATCATCGAGTTTGCTAACCCATAGTAAATCATGTGGTTGAAAGACGAGTTGCATAATCACCTCTTACAGCAAGAAGTACATAAAAATTGGCATAGTAATCGCGAATAGAATGGTTGATAGCAGTAGAGTACCTTCTGAATCTTCATCTTGTACACCAAAGCCGTTACCAAACATCACACCGAAGAAACCTGTTGCCAAAGCAATTAAGAACACTGAGACAGCCAGTAGGGTCGCAGGTAGGCCAAAGGCCACTGCAATCACATAAGCAATAATCGGTTGAACTAAGTTTTTCAAAATGAAGCCGAAGATAACCGCGCCGGTTATATTCAGTTTGCGGGCAGAAACGATCAAGCCAGTAAGGAATAGAGCACCACCGCCTGCAGCTGCAGCTAGAGGTTTTAAGGCGTGAGTCAGTAAGTCAGGCATTGTTGTACCAAAGCAAGAGAAAATAGTACCTAGAATCGGCCATAGCACGATAGGGTTTTTTAGCGCTTTGATAAGCAAAGGAACAACCAATGAGCCCATTGATGCCTTTTTGTATTCTGCTTTGGTTTCTTTTTCTAATACCATCAACGTCAGTGGTGATAAGAAGATAGAACCACACGCGATAGAGATTGCTACGTTCAGAGCAATATCACTGCCGCTCGCGCCCGTGATGGTTTCGCTTAAAATTGGCACGCCCAGAGCGGCATAGTTAGGTAAGGAAATAGTCAGAGCATAAATAGCCGCTTGAGCGGGCTCTTTATCAAATACTTTACGCGCAATGTAGTAAGTGAATCCCCATAGAATCCACATCGCTAACACTAAAATCGCAATCAATGGCAGTTTCGCGATAAAACCAGCGACAGGAGTGTGCCAAGTTGCGGTAAATAGAGCAGTTGGCAGTGCAAAGCGCATGACAAACACGTTTAAAACAGAGACATTTTTATTGTCCGCAATTTTGCGGTAGCCACAAAAATAACCCAAACCTAAAACAACGAATATAGGGGCAATGGCATTAAGTACAGCATGAAACATAATTATTTTACCTTAAAGGGCAGCATAGCTCTGAGGTGTACGATGAACTATGCTGCGGTTTAGACGACTACCAGACTTTCGCCATTTGTTGGCGAACTTCTAGTGATGCACTGCGATTGCCGTTATTAAGGCGACCAGAAAGATCACGTTTGGTGTCTTTGGCTATGTCATCCAGTGCTTCGGCTAGAATGCTAGAAATGACATCGATATCTTGAGGTGCTGGCGCTTCAGCGTTAGTTACAGGTGTGTATTTCCATAACATGCCCAAAGTGCTGTAGTTCTGAATGTCGTAAGCCATTGGCGGGATAGTCGCTGCCAATTTTTCTAGTTCTGCAACCGAGCGTAACGTGATACGCGCAGCTGATGCTTTACCCATTGCGTGTACCATACAGCCTTCATCATCAAGTGCGATGAGACGGTTAGCTTGATAGCCATGGGCGAGGAAACCACCCGACATTGCTTTACCCACAATAAGGCCAACAACAGGGTGACCTGCATTACGTGCTGTTCCGTAAGCGTTCGCAGCAGCTGCTAGGGCTTGGTGGATGCCGTAAGCTTCTTCACGGCGGCCGTAAGCTTGCGAAGGAACATCAATGACGGCAATAATGGCCGTTTTTGTATCGCAGTCTTTGTCTTGAGAGACCACTTCACTGATAGCTTTTGCCAAATTCCAGCCTTCCAACAGACCCACTTCACCTTTACGTGCGCGTGGAAATGCGTTGTTTTCGTCAGTAACGACAGCAATAAAACGTGCTTTTTGGTTACCAATCGTGTCATCAACCACTTTGACTGATGGGATAAAACCGTCGGCAGCGGTGCCGTTTGCAGTTAAGGCATTAAGCCAAGTTAAACCACGATTACTCATTGGATTCTCCTTTGGCAAAGTAATGACGAACAAGTTCTGGAGTGGCTTGTTCCTCTTTGTTCATTTCAGCGAACACAGAAAGGAAGTGTTCAACTTGTTCACAGCGAGCGACAGTAGGCAGCGGCTGGTTGATAATACGGGTTACTTCACTGAGGATTTGCTCTGCGTCATCTTCTGCAAATACATCAGCAAACTCAGTGGAAAATCGTGCCTCGCCACCAGTAAATGACCAGATGAATGGACGATTACGAGAATCGTATTCTTCGATGCCTGCTTCTTGTTCAATAACCTGAGGACCGTTAAGACCTAAACGCGCTTCTTTAGTTACGATTAATTTGCTGCATAGACCTGCTGCGATCGACATACCACCAAAACAGCCCACAGTACCGGCAATAACACATGTCACTGGTACGTATTGGCGCAGGGCAATGATGCCTGCGTGGATATCAGCAATCGCTGCAAGGCCAAGGTTGGCTTCTTGTAGTCGAACACCACCGGTTTCAAATAGCAGAACGACTTGAGTTGGATTACCGGCTTTTGCATCTTCAAGTGCCAATTCAAGAGCTGTGGCCATTTTGGCACCGGAAATTTCACCAATCGCACCGCCTTGGAATGTACCATCGATACCGATAACCACACTGGATTTACCATCGATCGTGCCTTTTGCGACCACACATCCGTCATCGGTTTGTGGCACCACACCTTGTGGTACTAACCAAGGGGAGAATGAGTGATATTCGTTACCCATCACTTCACGGAATGTGCCGTTATCTAGGATAAACTTAGCTCGTTCACGTGCCCCCATTTCGATAAATGAAATAGTGCCAAGTGGTGTCGCAACGACGGGCGATGCTTCTGTGGTAATTTGTTCTAGTGCTTGGATAAGACGTAGACCAATTACCCCAGGCGTGGCGCCAAAATCATTAATGGTCACTTTCATGCTTGCGGTTTGTGCATCAAATTGACGCTCAAAAATCGCTTGCCAAAGTGGTTGACGGTTATCGACTGAAGTAATGAGGTCGATATCAATTTGAGTGTTGTCTGTTGGTTCAAGCAAAATCTCTAAATCACCTGAACCGACGTTACCTACACGGACCATCTTGCTAATAGATTGTTGTCCCTGATAGGAAAAATGTAGTTGTTCCATGAGTGGAACCTCCCGATTATTTGGATAGTTCTGAGTGTTCAACCCAGTCGACAAACAGAGTGGCAGCCAGTAAATCTGCGGCGCCGCCTGGTGAGGCATTCAGTGCCATCATCTCTTGGTCTAGCTGCTCTAACATGGCAAAGCCTTTATCAGTGCTCACACCACCTAGGGCCAAAATGTCATTACTGCGGCTTTGTAGAAGCTGTTGTCCTTCTAATCCCGCCCGGCTCAACACACAGGTGTCAGTCAAATGGGCGGTAAGCGCCAACAAGGCATTAAGGCGCGCCTCTGTTTCTGAATGGCCAAGTAAACGACTGAGACGCAAAGTAGGCAGAGCATGATCAGTAATGGCAGGAAAGCCTAACTGAGCTTGTTGTTTCGCCCCATTCACCTGATAGTGATTGATGGCACATTTGCCCTTACTGAATGTATTCGGCACATGCCGATCCTCTAGACGGGCAATGTCGCTAGCAATCTCACATAGACCTTCAGCAGTCAGTGGATGAGATGACGATACTTGCGCTGAGGTACTGAGTAGACCCAAAGCCCAAATTGCGCCGCGGTGAGTGTTGATACCGCCGGTTTCTGTCATCATTGCCACTTCGGCTTCACGACCTAATGCACCAATTTTTTCACGTAACCAAACCGATACTGGTTGTTGGTTAGCGGCTTGCGCCATTTGTGAAAAATAGGGAGCCAAACACATTGCAGAGCGCACCATCAGGTCTAATGTCAGGTCGGTATGAGAGCCAGTATTTCCGGCATCGACCAATCCTGGCTTTGGTGTCAGCGTGACTTCAGCAATGAGTGCTTGCTTTGCCAGCTCACCAATGAGATCGCACACTGGGTTTAATGGGATACTTCTCTGACTACTTTGCATCGTGATCACCAGCTACGGTATTTTGCTGGTGGTTGGTATAGGCCGTCCGACCATTTCACTAAGTCGGCAACACTTTTCGCTGCAAGTAGTGAACGATTAGCATCACTGCGTTTGATGCCAAGATCTTCTGGCGTCGCGACTTTACCGGCTGCACGTAGCTCTTTGACTCGCTCGGCAGTGACACGCTGGCCAAATTCAGAGACACCTGCAACCGCTGCAATCATCTCTTTGCGCTCATCAAGGTCTTTTGCCATGTAGAGATAAGCGATGCCTTCTTCTGTTAATAGGTGGGTAACGTCGTCGCCATAGATCATAATTGGAGCAACAGGCATGCCCGCTTTTTTGGCTACATCAACGGCGTCAAGGCGATCAACGAATGTCGATTTTGAACCGTCTTGGAAAGTCTCAACCGCTTGAACCACGAGTTTACGACCTTTTACCACGTCTTTTTGTTTCTCTTCATCGGTGATCATGTTGAGCCATGCGTCAGTCGCATGACGACGACCACGTGGGTCATGGCCCATATTTGGCGCGCCGCCAAAACCAGCTAGACGACCATGAGTGACGGTTGACGAGTTGCCCTCTGGGTCCATTTGTAGTGTTGAACCGATGAACATGTCAGCAGCATATTGACCTGCTAATTGACACATAGTGCGGTTTGAACGCATTGAACCATCCGGGCCAGTAAAGAACACATCAGAGCGAGCTCGAGCGTATTCTTCCATACCCAATTCACCACCGAAGGAGTGCACGGTTTCTACCCAGCCAGATTCAATGGCAGGGATAAGTGTTGGGTGTGGATTCAGTGTCCAGTGCTTACAGATTTTGCCTTTCAGGCCAAGTTGTTCACCGTAAGTGGGTAGGAGTAATTCAATCGCCGCAGTGTTAAAACCGATACCGTGGTTTAAGGTTTGCACACCGTGTTTAGCGTAGATGCCTTTAATGGCCATCATTGCCATTAAGATGTGAGTATCTTTAATCAAGCGAGGGTCGCGAGTAAATAACGGCTCGATGTAGAAAGGCTGGTCTGCTTGAACAATGAAATCGACCCAGTCACCGGGAATATCCACGCGGTCTAAGTCGTCAGTGTTGTCCACGATTTCATTAACTTGCGCAATGATTAAGCCATCTTTAAACGCAGGCGCTTCAACCAACCCAGGAGTATCTTCAGTAGAGGCACCAGTGTAGAGGTTACCTTTGCGGTCCGCTTTGTAGCCACATACTAAAGCGACATTAGGAATTAAGTCAGCGTAGAGACGAGCATAAAGCTCAATATAAGTGTGAATCGCGCCGATTTCTAAAATACCATCTTCAAGCATCTGTGCTACGCGAACACTTTGTGGGCCTGCGAACGCAAAGTCTAATTTACTGGCGATGCCTTTTTCGAAAATATTCATATGTGATGGCAAGCTCACACTTGGCATGATCATATGAAGGTTGTTAATTTTATCCGGATTTACCTGCTCTAGAACGCGAGCAAGGAAGTCTGCTTGTTTTTGGTTATTGCCTTCGAGAACAACTCGGTCGTTCGGCTTAATCAGCAGTTCCAGTGCGTCAACCATTTTTTCGGTTGGCAGTACTTTCCCATCAGCCAAAGACGCTACCGCCTCAACACGCGCTAGCTTTTCTGCTCTCTTAGTTGTCCATTGTTTGGTAGACATTGAGATACCTTCTCTTTGAGATATGAATACACGTTACTGATTAAATTGAACTTTCTGTTCTGCTTCAGTAACTCTGTTAATCCATAATACGAGTAAGGAGATTAAGAAAAATCAGCACGAATGAATGCTCTATATACAAAAAGTGATAATGTTTGATGGGCAAATTATGTGTGATGCCTTATGCGGCTTCACTCCAATAGCTTTTTTAGATTATCCTGCTAATTTTTTGCAAGTCTTATGGGGAGTTTTAATATAAAACACTGTCTTAAGCGGTAACAGTGTTCTTGGGCGGTACTGACGGAAAGTAAATGCTGTGAGAGTGACTCTCACAGCTTAATATTGAGTCAAGACAAGTCGTTCATCAGAATTTCGAACTCCTCGACGGCATTGTCTACGTCATTATGCAATTGAGCAGCATCTCGACGGTCTAATATAAGCTGCCATTTTTTGTGATCTTCTTCAGTGATAACAATCACCTTAGTTTTATCTCCCATCTGCTTAAATTCCACATGATCAAGATCTGCCGTAAAGTGGTCGTCTGTTTCGCTAATATCAACTTCTATGGTTCCACACACTTTGACTTCTATATGAGCATGAAAATGCTTTGCATCTTGCAATGTGTAGTCGCGTTGGACTGCTATCATTGGCGTTCCTCCATGATGATACAGGTTTGGGTTTTATTGAGTTTAGAAGGTATTGATAATTTTGTTAGTGTAAAAAGTGTGGCGAAATATTAATCAATAACTAATGCGGCATCACTCGCTGCAAAGTCACCGTGATGTCGATGAGTGTTGATGAAAAACAATGAGATTTATGAAAGGGTTAGCAAAGTATGGCATTATCGTAATTCGTGCTTTTATTAAACTAAATGGGTAGAGAAATGGAACGGATTGATTGCGATCGTATGTTTGTCGCCGTAATGGAGTTAGGTAGCTTTACCAAAGCCGCAGAGCGTATGGGAACCAGTAGTGGTCAGGCATCAAAACTGATTTCTCGCCTTGAGCAAGTGTTAGGTGTGCAACTGTTAAAACGGAGTACCCGCTCATTAGTCGCAACGGATGTAGGCCGAGGTTATTATGAAGGCATTAAAGCGATTTTAGATGACTTTGATGCGTTAGATGACTCCATTCGCAATGCCGCCCATGATCCCGCGGGACGAGTACGCATCTCAGTACCGGTCACATTTGGCGAAACATTATTAACTCCGGTTCTTATGGAGTTTGCAAAGCAATTTCCACGAATTCAGTTAGATGTTAAATATGAAGATAGGGCAGTGAATATTGTCGATGAAGGGTACGATCTCGCGCTTAGAATCGGTCACTTAAACGACAGTAGCCTTATTGCTCGCAAACTGTGTGACATTCATGTTTGGACGGTAGCAAGCCCTGCTTATTTGGCGGAATTCGGCACACCAACCCACTGGCATGAACTTAATGACCATCAACTCGTGATCGATTCAAACTTTCGCGATCCTAATCACTGGACCTTTCGTAATGCTGAGGGAAAAGTGGAATACTGGCCAGTGGCAGGGCGGCTGCGCTTTTCCAATGCATCGGCCTGCCAACTCGCTGCCAAACAAGGGCTTGGGATAACTAAGTTGCCCTCGTTTGTTGCACAAGATGATATTGCCAACGGCGATTTGATTTCTGTACTCAGTGAGTATGAAATCCCAGCACTGGGCTTATATGCTCTCTATCCACCATCTAAACATTTAGCGCGTTCTTCTCGGGCATTTATTGATTTTTTGGTGGAGAAATTTCGCCCCTGATTTGCCCTTAGTTTTAACTCACGGTGAATGACGTCATCATACCGGTATCTTCATGTTCAAGAAGGTGGCAATGGGCCATATAAGCGTGTTGCTTATCGGCAATGTGATCGAATTTCACCAATACCTTACTGCTTGAACTGTTGACCAAAACGGTATCTTTCCAACCTTGGCGGTGTGGTTCTGGTGGGCGGCCATTTTCCGATAAAATTCTAAATTGTGTGCCATGAACATGGAATGGGTGCAACATCATGCCACCGACTTCCCAAATTTCATATTGACCTTGTTTGACATTAAACGCCGGTTTTCCCATAGGGAATGGGATGCCGTTAATGGAATTGCTCGTGAATACTTCTTCATGAGTAGGGGTTGGCATATTGCCCATCATTGAAGACATATGGCTCACATGGCCACTCATTGACCCCATGGCTTTTTTACCATATTTTGCGTAAAGCGCTTGCATACCTGCCATGTGAACTTTCCCGTGGTGGGTGAGGGCAAACCCTCTGGTTGGAATGTTATCCAGCTCCGGAATACTCGGTATTACCACTAATTTTTCGACGAGTTTTCCTTTAGTTGGAGCTAATTCTGGGGAGAGGGAAAGTATGGATAGTGGCTTATCAAAGGGAGGCAGTGTCATAGCAATCTGGTCGGTTGGTAAGCTCATTAGATCAAAAGGTTTCCCATCACGAGCATCAATTAACACCTCAAAACGCTCACCCATCATTATGGGTAAATGTTTCACTGCATGAGGTTCAGCGAGCAGTCCACCATCACTCCCCACAACATACAAAGGCCGCTGATCTGAGGTCGTGATATTGAGTACGCGGGCATTACACCCATTTAACAGTCGCAGACGAATCCAGCCTTTGGCGACTTTTTTATAGGGATTGACGACACCATTAGTTAGCATAGTGTTACCAAACCAACCTACCGCAGCGTGCATCAAATCCAAGTTATAATCGACTTCGCCGCTATCCGAGAGGCTTTTATCTTGTAGGACGACCGGAATATCATCCAATCCCCATTGATTGGGAAGAGCAAGAGCAGAGGATGAAGGTTCGTCTACAATAAACAGCCCGCCGAGCCCCATTGCGACCTGTTGTCCTGTGACGACGTGAGTATGCGGGTGGTACCAACAAGTCGCGGCGGGTTGATCTACGGTGAATTGAGTTTGCCATGTATCACCGGGTTGAATCGTCTGTTGTGGTCCGCCATCGCTTGCCCCTGGGACTAACAGACCATGCCAGTGAGTGGTGGTTGCCACCGGTAGTTTATTCGTTACTTTAATGGTCGCGGTTTGGCCACGTTTTACTTTTAAAGTGGGGCCAAGTAATGCGCCATTGTATCCGTAGGTGTGCCCTTTACGAGTGTGATCCCAGTGAGAAATTCCTTGCTGTACAGTCAGTTTGATGATGCCTTGGGCATCGGGTTCCAAGATGCCTGGAACGGGCATTTCAATGCGCTGAGAGGAAGAGGCAAGAGCGTAACGTATTGAGAAAGGCAGTGCATTGATTGCTCCAAATACAGCTGCACCTTTGAGAAAGTGTCGGCGGTCCATATTTTTATCCTATCTAGTGATTAAACAAAAACATAAACCTTTCCCTAAGGGGAGGGTCAAGCCTGAAAATTAACGTCAAATTAATGTAATGATAATGATTCGTATTTGTTGTTGTGTTATGTTGTAGCGTAATTTCATCTATGAATGGACAATTATCATGTTAAAAACAAATCCTGCTCGCTCATTGATTTCTCTTACTGTTATGGGGCTTTTAGCTGTCTCGGTAACGGCGAATGCTACGCCTTTGGTTGATGGTCAATCGCCAGTAGCAGCGGGTAAAAATGTGTATCAAACCGTTTATGGCACCCAAGACAATAGTGTTTATGTGGCGGCTGCGGGTGGTGATAAAGGTGAAATACATGTGTTTTCTGGTCGGTCTTTAAAGCCTGAATCAGTGATTTCTATGCAAGATAAACCGCTTGGGTTAGCGATAGATCAGCAGCATAACTTGTTGTTCACTGGTAATACCTTTAATGGGTCTGTGACCAAAATTGACCTCACTACAGGTAAGGTGTTAGCCAATTTGACGTTAAGCCACCGCGCACCGAAAGGTACGCCTCGTGATCAGTGGCCACCAATGGTGCATGCGGTATTTTTCGATGAAGCACACAATGCTATTTATGTGACTGGAGCGGCAAAGCAAGGCGTCGTTTGGAAAGTGAACGCCACAACATTCAAGCTTGAAAAAACGATACGAGGTGTTGGTGCTGTGCCAACCGGAATGGCATTAGATCATGATACCGGGTTGCTCTACGTCACTGTACATAGCGACAACAAAATTGCAGTGATTGATACCCAAACGGATCGTATCGTGAAAACCATTGGTGCGGGGCAAAATCCGTTGGCAATCGCGATCAATCGTCAACTAGAACAGTTGTATGTAGCTAACAGTAAAGATAACACCATCGGTGTGTTTGATCTGAAATCAGATAAACGTTTAGCTTTGATCAAAACAGATAAATTTCCTGTAGATGTGAATGTTGATCCGACCGCGAATCGTTTGTTAGTTGCCAATAGAAGTAGTGGCACTGTACAAGTATTTAATACCGATACTTATGCACTAGAGAAAACGCTCCATCCTGGATTGCACCCGAATACGCTAGCAGTCGATAAAATCCATCATCAAGCTTATGTGACTAGCAAGGGATTGAGTCGTCATGAGAAATCAATGCCGAAAGGCATTAGTAATACCGCTGCCGATGTGATAACGCAATTAACGGAGTAAACTGACTCAACTTAACATTAAGCCGAGAGCAACTTATACCCGAGTCATCTAAAGATGTTGTTTCAGCGAGAATGTCTTCGCGCGAAATTCTGCATCTTGAGGTTATTTAGGAATATATGGTTTGCTCTCAGTTTTTACTCGATTACTTCGTTTCTAAAACCGCTAATATTTCCTGCATGGATTGCTGGTACTCTGCATCACTGGAGTTTTTAAATACCAGTAAGTCATCAACGATATTGGGGTCGTCAAGATAGTCAGGAATGGAGAAATTAACATCTCGAATATACTCATCCCAGTTTTGTAGCTTCCAGGTATCCCGTGGAGAATTACGCTCAATCATACGTTGTTTAACGACATCAACTGCTGTTTCAACCCAAACAACCGTTAAGCGAGCTCCTTTCTCCGCAACTTGCGTTTCCAGTTCATCCATATATTTCTGGTCACGAATTTCGCGGGTAAATGGGGCATTGATCAGGACAATATCGTCATATTCAAGTGCTTCCATCGCGAGGGCGAGGGTAGCGTCGTATTCATAATTACGGATGTGCTCTTCAAAAAAATCGGAGCTGCGATTCACCTCTTGGTTGGCTACCTTAAAAATCTGGTGTGAAAGCACGATCAGGGTATCTTTATCTAAATACACGACGTGTTTAAGTGCTTTTGCCAATTGTTTTGAAATATACGTTTTGCCACTTGCTGGTGGTGAGGTAACCAAAATCAGTCGTTTCATCGTAAGTCCTTATTGTGATTTTTTCTACCACAATAGTAGCGTAAGATGATACGTAAAAACGGAACCGACAAAATAAAACGGATGATTAAGCCGTTTTTACTTTAAGCCGATTTTTATTATCTCGACTGGCCACAACTTGCTGATGATCATCAATATCACGCGGTGTTTTTGCTAATCGGTCGTAGAGTAAAACATTCACTGTTGCGGCTAAATTCATACACCCTACAGTCGGAACATAAACCACATGATTCGCTTTATCGACCACATCTTGTGGTAAGGAGCCATCTTCTGGGCCAAAAAGATAGATGGCTTTTTGGGGATGAATAAAGTTAGGAAGGGCGGTTGCTCCTACAGCAAGCTCAACGCAGACAATTGCCACATCGTCAGCTAATCCAGCTGTTAAATCTTCCATCTCTACTAATTCAATATGCTGACGAGCTTTCTTGGTGTCGGTTTGAAACTTCATTGCTCGATTGTAACGAGTGCCGTTGTAACGAACTTGATTTGCTTCGTAACATCCGGCGGCACGCATCACTGCGCCAACATTGGTAGGATTTTTAGGATTGTACAGGCCGATAACGACGGTGGATTCTGTGGTCATTGTTCTTCTTCATCTCAATTTTGAGCGAAGAGTATATGACTGTGCAGGATGAGCGACAAGTGCTACTAAAGATGTAGTGGTATGAATTAATAGGGAGATAGCCTATTTAAGTCCAAATCGCTCTGATATTTCCAGATTCCAATGTGCTAGTTGCTCTGCGTCAGCACGATCTGCACGATCAAGATAAATGTGATCACTTAACGTTAATCCACAGTACTCCATGATCCCACGGTCAATCGTCATTGAGATAGCTTGCGCCATGCCAGACTCTTCATATTCCGCCATAGATTTACCTTGAGTGTTGATAATGACCACCTGTTTATTCGTTAACAGTCCTTGTTGTTCACCTTGAACATATCGATAAGCAAAACCATAACTAAAAACGCGATCAATATAGCCTTTTAATATCGCGGGCATGCCAGCCCACCAAGTAGGGTAGATAAACGTAATGCACTCAGCCCACGTAATCCACTGCTGCTCTGTTTGAATCAGCGGATCCACTTGGCCATTACGTTGACCTTGAAGATCTTGCTCACTTAAAACCGGATTAAACTCCAATTGATATAAATCTCGCACTTTAACTTCATGGTTTACCGATAATTCATTTACCAATGATTGTTTAATAGAATGATTTAAACTTTGCTGACTTGGGTGAGCGTAAATAATTAAGTGTTTCATGGTCTAATTCCTCAGCGTTTTGAATGATGCCACTTTACAGGGACGATAGCTGGGTGAATTGGACGAAAACGAAATTACTTTTGAGCCAAACAGATTTGTTGCTGTATTGCTAAGTATTGTGAAGGGGTCATCGACAGAAAGTGCTGAAAATCACGAATTAAGTGGCTTTGGTCATAATAGCCACATTCAAACACCACATCCGCCCAATGCGGAATGTTGTTAGCGCTAGTATGCTGCTGTATGAGTTCAATAGTTTTAACAAAGCGTTGATAGCGGTCAAACTCTTGAGCGGAAAACCCTAAGCGTTTTTTGTATTGCATCTGTAACGTCCGCCTATTTTTGCCCTGTTGCTGCGCTAACTGTTTAATTACGTCTGTGGCTTTTTGAGTCGGGTTTATTTCAAGGTTTAATGCGTTCTGGTGAGAAAGGTATTTCTCTGCGACCGACAGTAGATATTGGGTGCTATCGGCTAGAGTGGGTAGGGTTTGCAGTGTTTGCCACATGGTTAAAAAGCAATTGTTATCAACGGCTAATAAATCTGTATCGACACTGCCTGTTCCAAATAACCGATGAAAACCTTCGTGATTGAAATTGATAACCGTGATGCTCGATTTTGGTTGCATACAATATTCAAACGTTTTTTTAACTGGGCCCAACATGAAATAGTGTTCAATGACCAGTGGTGGTTGGCCTTGTAAATGAATCGATATTGGTGTGCCTAAACTGAATATCAGCATTACCTTAAAATGAGGCACAAAAGTGTTTATAACCGCCTGTTCAGAATCGTTAGTTGCAAAATAGAAATGTGAATACACATCGGATAGTGGTTCTGGAACCTTTTCTTTGTGGCTGAAATACCGTGGCATTTTATCCATCACATATCCTATCAAGATGAGCTTAATCTAGCCTAATATTAAGTTAATAAGATGTTATCACCAAATTTTTACTCAGTAGTGATAAAAAGTATTTAATGCGCAAGCAATCTGAAATTCGTCTAACGATAGCTAATAGCCATATTTAAGCTAGGGATTATATTTATTTTTGCCTTACGCACAATTATTAGGAATTAATCACTAGTAAGAATGCCTTTATAACATACATGTCAATATAATATATTGTTTATTAATTATTTTGTTATTAATTGTTTTGCTAATGTTATTTTTTATTTATTAGTCGAATATGTTGTAACCAAAGATGG
>NZ_WEKT01000059.1:0-30342 GCF_009874545.1 Vibrio eleionomae
CGCAGCTACTCCCACTCTCTCTGCTAGTTTTAGGGCTTCTGCTTTAAATTCAGGGGAATGTTTAATTCTAGTTTTCTTAGTTGTCATTGTTCACCTCGTTAGTGATTGTACTCACTTAACTCAGTGTCCAAAACAGCTGGAGCGGATCAAAATGGTTGAAACTCTGTTCTATAACAACATTCATTTTCCAAGTCATAACAAAATCTTCCGTTTCTTGAGCGTCTAAATGATAATGTTGGATCATTAAATAGTTGTTCACTAATATCTTTCATTTCATTTATGTCTGCTGGATTTGCCCCAAACTCAACTAAAATGTTTAATAGTTGAGCTCCTGGAACAAATGCACTCCGATGGTTGATATAGTTTTCTTTTATCTTCCGTATCGTTTCGATAGCTGATTCTTTCATTTTTGTCTTAACGTCTTATTAATTTTAAATTTATTAACCAAAGCTCATAAATATCACTTATAAAAATAATGTAGAGCAAATAACGGCAACAATATAAACAATCTATGAGTTAATTTTTTTACTTAAAGGACGGTAAAATTTTTAGGAAAGACGGAAATGATAACGAGATATTGTTATTCTAAATAATAAGGACGTATATGATGGAGACTGTCCTGAATTTTGTGTAACCCTTTCACCTCAGTTTTTTGATTTTACTCTTAAGTTGTCTCCCGATTTCTTTCGTATCTATCGACAAATTGTCATGCTTGATAACGCGTATATTGTCGGAGGTGACCTTTGACGGCAACTATACTCATTCCCACTGAGGCAAAACAAAGGAGAGGTAGCCATAAAAAATGTAGGGGATTGACCCACTCTTTATATTCGCGAAATCAAGCGAAAACTTGTAAACGAAAGTTTGTTTGTGTTATTAAAACATTACATTAGTCATTAGCACCGTTTCGTGTGCAACCCCAATGGAATCAATAAATCATCATGATGAATACCCTTAAACGCGCCATTCCTACGAATATTATTACCGGTTTTCTCGGTGTTGGTAAAACCACTACGATTAATGCTTTATTGGCACAAAAGCCAGCAGGAGAATCGTGGGCTGTTTTAGTGAATGAATTCGGGCAGGTAGGGATTGATCAAGAGATGATGCCCAACGAGGCGGGGTTACATATTAAAGAACTTGCTGGTGGTTGTATCTGCTGTTCATTAGGTGCTTCACTAGGTAAAACACTGCACTCATTGATTGAACATGCTAAGCCGGATCGTTTAATTATCGAACCTACGGGAATTGGTCATCCTGAAGGCATCATTGATACCTTAATGGGGCCGGCTTTTAAGGATGACCTCGATTTACGTGCGACCGTTTGTTTACTTGATCCACGTTCGCTTGAACAGGAAGGAGTGATCCACAACGAGATTTTTCATGACCAGTTAAATCTGGCTGATGTTGTGTTGATTAACAAATGCGATGTGGCGACCGAATCACAAGTTGAACTGGCAGAAACCAGCCTTGGTAATATGTTTCCACCAAAACAATATATTGGGCGTACGACTCGTGGCCAATTTGATATTGAATTACTGGATGTTGTGCGTAATGGCCAACTAAAAGCACAGTTTCCAGAAGCTCATCATCACCATCATACTCATCATGACCATGACCATGACCATGACCATGACCATGACCACGAGCATCATCATGAAGAGGCTCAACCAGGTAAACCGGCTCGTAAAGAGGGACACGGTAGCGGCTTATTCAGTTGTGGTTGGTTGTTCCATCGAGATGACCTGTTTGATTATTGGGCGTTGGAGAGCGTTTTGACAGCCATTGAGGACGTACAACGCATTAAAGGTGTGATTCGTATTGATGGAGCATGGGTGTTCTTTAATCGAGTAGGTAATGAACACGATTTCGATAAAGTGGCGTATCGTCGTGACAGTCGAATTGAAATCATTAGCAATAAAGAGCTTGATTGGAATGATATTGAACAATCTATGCTGGCGTGTCAGCTATAACATGATGCATTAGTTAATATGGTGAAAGTTTCGTTGATATTAGAATGTGAACGAGAGAAGGCTCGAGTAAACGAGCCTTCAGAGCGCTTTAGTATAAGCGGTAATAGAATTTAGCTAACGAAATCACTTAGAAAGTACTTGCATCAATGACATAACGATAACGCGCTTTTTTATCAACTACATTTTCCCATGCTTGGTTGATTTGATCGGCTTGGATCATCTCAATTTGAGGAAGCACTTTGTTGTCGGCACAGTAGTTAACTACTTCTTGTGTCTCTTTCATTCCACCAATCAGAGAGGCATTAAAGTTAACACGAGAAAACGCAAGATATAGAGCATTCATTGTAACTTCAGAACGAATAGGCATACCAACTTGAGTGAATGTACCGTAAGGTTTCACTGTCGCCGCATAAGCCGCCACGTTAAAATCATAAGGAATTGTTGAGATAACGTAATCCATTTGACCTGAGTATTCTTGAAGTTTAGACAGGTCATTCACGACAACAGCAGTTGCACCAAATGATTCGATGTCTTTTACTTTCGATGGGCTGGTCGTAAACGCGTATACATCACAGCCTTTAGATACAGCAATTTTTACCGCAAGATGACCTAAACCACCAATACCAGCAACGCCGACCTTCATGCCTTTTTTGATGTCGGCACGCATCAATGGCGAGTATGTGGTGATACCAGCACAAAGAAGTGGCACAGCTTCTTGGAAGCTTACATTTTCAGGAATATGAACCGCGAAGTTTTCTTCAACAACGATGTTATTAGAATAGCCACCTTGAGTAATACCGGATGGTGATCGTGTATCAGGGTAGCCGTAAGTAAACAAAGTATCTGGACTGTATTGTTCTTCGTAAGTGTCATGTTTATGATAATGGTTACCACACATACATCCGACACCAGCTCGGTCTCCTACTTTGAATTTGGTAACGTTTTTACCTACGGCTGCAACCATACCGACAATCTCATGGCCGGGGACTTGAGGATATTGTTGTTTACCCCAGTGTCCTTTTTCTTGGTGAATATCTGAGTGGCAAATACTTGCGAATTTGGTTTCGATTAAGATATCGTGGTCCCCAACAGGGCGACGCTCAAAAGTCCAAGGTTTTAAAATCCCCGATTCATCAAATGCAGCATAACCTTGTGACGGAATACGGCGATTAGGTTCAGTTGCAAATACATGGAAAGGGCTGGTAATCATCGCCGCAGCACTAATTGCCCCAGTCACTTTTAAAACTTTTCTTCTTTGCTCGTTAATATCGTCACTCATGAGAATCTCTCCGTACTCAATTGAACATCTGGATGATTAGTTGCTACGCGGTGAATGCATTTAGATAACTGCAGCAGCAGGATCATTTAATGATGGATTTGTATTATAAGTACTGCGAGATATTATCGATTGTGCAAAATTGTTTAATTATTGCCTAATATTCCCTAGTTAAAATATGGGTTAACGTTTGGCCTTGCCTTGAAATTGTTTGATGCTCTTCTTCTGATTAGTTCGACGGTTTGCTTTTTTATCCCTCGGTGCACGTTTACTTTCCCCGGTCGACGGTTTATCGGTAACCGGGAATCCGTCGAGTTCATTTAGTGGCAGTGCACGTTGGGTGGCTTTTCTAATTGCTTCTAGGTACTCAGTCTCACCATGGCACACAAGAGACATCGCAATTCCTGATTTGCCAGCTCTTGCAGTGCGTCCGATTCGATGAACATAAACTTCAGCGCTTGATGGAAGGTCAATGTTGATCACGACTGGTAAATTTTCTACATCAATGCCGCGGGCGAGTAGGTCAGTGGCGATCAGAACATTCACTTCGTGCTCTTTAAATTGTTTTAGAGTCGCTTCTCTTTCTGCCTGATTTTTATTGCCATGTAACGCTGCGACACAAAGCCCAGCTTTGTTCAGCTTTTTACATAGTGCATCAGCGTTGTCTTTACTGCTGATAAACACCAATACCTGTTGCCAATTATATTTCTTAATTTGGTCAATCAGAGCTTTGGTTTTGCTACCTTTATTAACTAAATACAGCTTTTCTGTGATTGCATTGACTTGAATGTCAGTGTTTTGCACCTGAATAAACTCAGGAGAATCGAGTAACGCTTTGGCTTTATTAGCCAGAACGTCAGGAAAGGTCGCTGAAAACATCAGAGTCTGACGTTGTATTGGCAGCATTTCAATAATACGTTGAACGTCGTTCCAAAACCCCATATCTAACATTCTGTCAGCTTCATCGAGAACTAAGGTACTGATATTACTCGCGTCAAAGGTATTTTCACTCAGTAGGTCGAGAAGTCGACCGGGAGTGGCAACCAGTATTTGCGGCCCTGTTGCTAACACGGCTTTCTGCTGCTCTTTATCTACGCCACCACAAAGACAAACCGATGTTACATGGAGGTTGTTCGCGATCAAACCCAACGATTCGTCCACCTGCATCGCTAGCTCACGGGTTGGTACGAGGACCAATGCGCTGATGGGAGAGGGCTTCTCTACGGCTTGCTGCAGTAGGGGCAGCCCGTAAGCCAAGGTTTTGCCGCTTCCCGTTTGTGCGATGGCAAGTACATCCCGTTGATTGATGATCGCAGGAATCGCAAGTGTCTGTATTTCAGTGGGATTGCTAAACGTGGTAGGTAGAGCCGTGACTAATTGTGGGCTTAGAGGTAGCGTCGTAAACAGCATGATATGTCTTCGTCTCTTGGCGTGTTTCTTTAAAAGGCAGATGCGGCGACTTCTGGGTAATGAGTCCAAATCGTACTTAAGTAATAAAAGGAACGGTATAACCAGACGCCGGATTGTTTAGTTAATGGTGCGCACTTTACCACAGCGATAAGAAAAAGCGTGAATCTTCTCATTGTAGTAAATGAAATGTCGCAGGCGGGCTTGGTAAATTTTACAAACTGAAGTGATGACTTGTTCATGAATGAGATTTGCCAAACTTTGTTCGTAATTCTCACAATAGTTGTGCTAAAAGTAATGATTTTCTATTCAGTAAATGATACATAACATATTGCTTTTAAAACGAATATTAGAAAATTCTACAGTTAGTCAAAAGGTTGATGAATCAATGAAAATGAAAACGTTATTTTTATCTCTATTAGTGGTGTTGCCTATGTCAGTATTGGCAGCGCCTTCGGAAACTACTGTATTCAAGTTAATTAATGAGCGTATGGGATACATGCAAGATGTTGCGCGGTATAAAGCAAAACACCACCTTGCGATCGAAGATCTCAAACGAGAAGCAGTGGTATTAGAAAAATCGAAAGCGGGCAGCGCGAAGTATGCATTGAATAGTGACAGTACCGAAGCGTTTACTGTTTCTTTGATGTCTGCTGCTAAAGCGATTCAATATCGCTATCGCGCGGATATGTTGTCTGACCTTTCGATAGCTAGCAACACACCAAGAGATTTAAAAAAAGTAGTGCGTCCAGCATTAATTAAACTTGGCGGCGAGTTAAATGCCTCTATCGCTTCTTATTTAAAATCCGGACAAACCTTCAATACCCAGCAATTTGCTGAATTCCAGACGTTAATTACGGCCAAATATCTCCATAATAGCGATAAGAAAGAGATCTTTAACGCTCTGCAAAAGATTAAACTCACGTCGGTTACTCAATAGTTTCTTTTTTGCTATCCCAAAGCCAGATCTGGTTAGTGAGTAGTAAACGTGGTCTGGCTCTGAGGACTATACAAATATGGGGAGGATGAATACCATAACGGTAAATCCTCTTTTAAATTCACTTTATGGCTAAACCGAACAAGAAAGGCCCAACGCGCACAGTTGATATCTTTTGCGCTAAATGTCGCTCGCCTTTATACAAATATCGTAAAGGGGGTAAGGGCGCATTAGTGAAATGTTTTATTGAACGGATTGTTGAAGATTACACTCTGTCGGTGGGGCAATGCCCACAATGTGGGCAAATATTTGCGCGAGAAACCATGATACGTGGTGCACCTGCTTATAAAATGGTTGGTGGAAAAGTACGAATGAAATAGAGTGGATCTATGCCGAATGATTGTCATTTGGCATAGCTCGGTATTTACTTAAGTAACTGATTGATTTTTTCGATGTTGCTGATGGTTGAGGCGAGGTGCTGCCTTAGCTGTTCAGATGCTTCTGCGTTACGTTTTTGTTCAAGTAAATCCAAAATCGCTAAATGTTGTTGTGCGTGCTCTAAGTAGCGCGTTCTGTCTTGCATAGAACGGTATGACAGTAGGCGTCTTACTTTATTGATTCTTGCCAAGGTATCGATAAAAAATGGGTTACCAGAGGCTTCGATAATCGCTTGGTGGAAGTTAACACCACGCTGATGAAGCTGTTCCGTGCTACTTGACGAGGTACCTTTCGCTATTAACTTCAGTTCTACTTGGCGACATTCCTCAATGACTTCCGGCGCAATAGAGTATTCTGGTTCAAGCAGCGCTGCTGGTTCTAACGCTAACCTTACGCGGTAAGTTTGCATCAAACTTTCTGGGGTCGTGAGCATCGGAGAAAACTCCCAGCCATAGCCAGGCTTTTTGTTGATCCAACCTTCTTCAGCTATTTTATTGATCACACTTTGTAACTGAGTCATCGTGAGATCGTAACGCTTCTTGATTTGTTTCTCGGAAAACACATCACCTAATTCTCCTCTTAGGCGATCTTCCGCAATTTTAAAGTAAACGGATTCCACAACATCTTTTTCAACTAAGCCCATTTCCACAACCGCTTCGTCGAACGAATCTTCAATGACTTTTGTTACAAAGTAACCGCGCATTGGCTGTTTAACCAAGATACCTCTTTCTGCTAACGTAGCAAACGCACGATTAATTGGACTACGAGACAGAGATAATTTATCTGCGAAATATTGTGCTGATAAGTGGGCTCCGACAGCAAAATTTTCTTGCTTCAATATTTTAAGTACACTGGCTGCGGTAGTCTGTTTTATTGTCATATCAAACGGCTGTTAGGTGATGTTGAATTCAGTTGGACGTTACAATATAGCCATCTGGAAGTAGAATTCAACAACACACTGATTTACTCACCATTTAAGAAAGATTCGATTCTGCAGAGTTATTGAACTTTTGTAGAGCAATATTACCCTTATGCTACTAATTGACCAACATTGTCAGTGGCTTATCTTCAGGCGTTACGCTTTGTTATTAGCGGTATATCATTAAGTTGCGTTACTACATCTTGCTGCTATTCTGATTAATTAGTGACATATTTAACACGATTTTTTCTAGTACCGTCGAATATATTGAAGAGGCGATATGTTTTTTAAAAAACGGAAAAGTAGTGCTGAAGAAGGTTTAGAAGAAGAACTCTATGCTTTAAAGCAAGTACACGACAGCTTATGCGAAGATATGCTGAGTTTGACCTTGGAGCCGAATGGCGTCATCTCATCCATCAATGCCAATTTTGAAGAGCAGCTTGGAGTCAGTAAAAGCGTTTTAGTCGGCAAGCCTTTGACGTCTATAGTGCCAAAAGAGGCACAAAATACCCAGCATTTCTCAAGAATGAAAACGGCAATAGAATCAGCAAAACATTGGCATGGCGCGATTGAAACAACGAATGGTCAAGGTGAAGATGTCTGGCTAAGGGCAATTATTCAACCAGTGAAATCACGGGATAAAAAGTTGCTGCGCTTTAGTGTCTTTGCCAATGAGTTAACCAACACCATTCAAACGTCACGTGAGAAGCAGGATTTAATCAACGGGCTGAACCGTTCAACCGCAGTGATTGAATTTTCGCTAGATGGCACAATATTGACTGCCAATGATAATTTCCTGAATGGTGTTAGCTACAAGCTCAGTGATATTAAGGGAAAACACCACCGTATCTTTTGTACGTCAGAAGAAGCGAATTCAAATGAATACGCCAAGTTTTGGGAGAAGCTTGGCCGAGGCGAGTATGTTTCCGGCCGTTTTAAGCGTGTTGACCGTAATGGTAATATCGTTTGGTTAGAAGCATCGTATAACCCTATTCATGATGAACATGGGCGGCTATATAAGGTCGTGAAATACGCCACCGTGATTACTGATGAAATCAATAAAGAACAAGCGGTGAATGAAGCTGCGCAATTGGCTAGTGAAGTGTCCAGTGAAACCCGTGCCCAAACGGCTACTGGGAGAAAAGTGATTGAGTCGACTATCTCTAATATGAATGATTTGTCCGCTAAAATGGATAAGGCAAGTCATGACATTAATGCTCTCAATGAACATTCTCAAAAAATTAATGAGTTAGTTAACAGCATCCGCGGTATTGCGGATCAAACCAATTTGCTAGCGTTAAACGCTGCCATTGAAGCCGCGCGCGCGGGTGAGCAGGGGAGAGGGTTTGCCGTCGTGGCTGATGAAGTAAGACAATTAGCTGCGCGGACGAATGCCACAACTGTTGATATCGTGGCAATGGTATCGGAAAACTTATCGCAAATTAAAGATACCGTGGGCCTGATTGAAGATTGCCAAACTCAAACTAAGGAATCGTTGACATCAGCCATTAACGCTGGTGATGTGATTCAAGATATTGAAGCAGGCGCTAATAAAATTGATCAAGCAATTAGTCAGCTAAATAGTGGCCATTAAGAGAACATAGCGACTGTCCCTGTATTTTTATCTTAAGGATATGGGGGCAGGGCTTAATTGAGTGAGTAAATCTAGCAAGTTGAGCAGGCTCAATATCAGCGCCAGACTTGCAACCCGTAGTAACCGAGTAGTTCAGTATAGCGTTTGAGCTTTTCAACGTCATTTTCCATCAGTGATTGGTATAAGCACTGATTGATTTGCGCGATGATAGCCACTTCATTTTCTGGACGACCAAAGTCTAGCGAGTCATACTGCTTTTCGTTAAATTCTATTATGTGTCGATAATCGACATCGCTGCTCGTGATGTTAAATGTCGTTCGACGATCCTTATCTACCATAAGTTTTGCTCCATGCCGATGTTGTACCAAATTCTCGTGTTTCATGTCCTTTAAATCTAGCACTAAATGGTTAGATGTGTATTAAATTTTCATGGCATTTAGGATTGGCTTTATGAATGAGTAACATAGAAAAAGAAATAATTGTTAGCAGTTATTTCAGCTTCGTCATCGGAGGATCGTTGGCCCAAATCACACGGTTACGACCTTGCTGCTTCGCTGAGTAGAGTGCATGATCTGCCGCATCAATGTGTTGCTCCATGGTTAGGTTTTGGGCAGGAGTAATAAAATGGGCACCCATACTCATCGTAATATGGATGCTGTGTTGACCATAGTTGATAACCTTATCCGCAATCGTCAACCGTATGTGATTGAGTAATTCTGTGACAACAGCTTGATCATCATTTTTAATCAAGAATGCAAATTCTTCTCCACCGAGGCGAGCAATAATGTCATCGGTACGTAACTCATTTGAGAGTTGGTAGGCAATACTTTTTAATACTTCATCACCCGCGATATGACCATATTGATCATTGACTTGCTTGAAGTGGTCTATGTCTAAAATAACGATGACATAAACCTCTCCGGTCGACGTTAATTTGTCAAAATAATCGCGAAACGCTCGGCGATTTGAGAGTCCGGTTAGTGGGTCGGTCATTGCCATGTTTTTTAATTGCTGTTCCGCTTTAAAGCGAGCGTCTTCAAGATCTACCGAGTAGTAAAGCGCGGCGAGCGCGTCAGTAAGAGGTTGAAGTAATTGTGAATCCTTAGTGGTGTAGTCATCAATTTTATTAGCTAAACCTATCATGCCAACCACTTGCGAACCGAGTTTAATAGGGAGCCCCATAAATCGAAAAATTTTAGGATGACCTTTGGGTGTCCCTTTTGATGATGGGTGTGTTGAGGGTTGGTTACTGATGACCATCCTTTCTTTCGTAATCACACTGCCAAAGAGATTATCAAAACTGGTAAAATAAAGCGCTCTATTGTGATACATATCCACCAAGGTTCTCGTCGCTTCATTCCATGAGAGCTCAGTAATTGCGTGAATATAAAGAGCATCTCGGTTGTCTTTTTTCTTCATTTGCGCAATGAAAGCAAATTTACTGTCTGCAATTTCTGTCAGCTCAGGCAGTACTTGCCTGCATGCTTCTGACAAATCATTGTGCTGTAGATAGATACTCATTGCCTTATTAATGAAACTAAGTAATTGCCGTTGTTTATCCTGCAATAGCTCGGTCTCTTTTTTTTCTGTGATGTCGCGATGGATTCCTGCCACCCTTAATACGTGACCTTCTTCATCACGCTCAATGGTTTTTCCGTAGGTTTCAAACCATATCCAATGGCCATCACTGTGTTTGACACGGTAGATGATCATTAGGCTCTCGGAATCACCTTCGAGATGTTGGGTGTAGGCTGATTCTACTGCACTACGATCGGCGGGATGAATTAGGCCGCGCCAGTAGTGCCTGCTACTATCAAACAGTTCCATATCTACGCCAATCATACGGCAGCTATATTGGTTGACTTTGTTAATATCATGCACAACATCATAATCCCATGTACCTAAGTCTGAGGCTTCAAGCAGAATGCGCATTTGTTGATTCGTCTGTTTGAGTTTTTGTTCGACAGACCGATTCATTGTGTTATCAATAAGTAGCGCGTGTACTGAGTCGAGTTCTCCTGTTTGATCAAAGAAGGCTTGGGAAATCATCTTGATCCAAAATCGTTCGCCGTGTCGATTTTTTATTTGAAATTGAGCATCGGCATTTTGCACACCAGCGCGGTGATTGCTCATCAAAAATGTAAATTCATTCAGGCTATTGGGATCGATATAATCTTCAAAAATTTCTTGTCTCTGGACTAAAGGTTCGAGGGATAGACCAAATAATTGCGTGAGGTTAGTAGAAGCAAATGTGAGGTTTAATCCTTCGAAATTCTTCCACGTCATAAGGACGGCTGGAGATTGCTCAATAAGTTGGTGCTCATGGGCCGATTGGGTTTGTTGACGAACGAGATCAAGGTAGGTTGAAATATGAGAGCTGAGCTTAGTCAGAGATTGAATCTGCTCAGAACTTAAGGTTCTTGGTTTGGTATCAACCACGCAGACTGCGCCGATGGTGACGTTTTGTAGCCTCAAGGGAATGCCAGCATAAAACCGGATAAAGGGGGATCCTATGACCATAGGATTGCTAGAAAACAGTCGATCTTTTTCAGCATTTTCGACTAACACAATATCGTCGTTTTCGACCACTTGATTGCAAAATGCTTCTACTCTGTCGGTACTCTCGAAATGGATGCCATAGCGCGCTTTAAAAACTTGAGTGTATTCTCCAATGATGGATACGTAAGCAATTGGCATGTCAAGGAAATGGGCAGTAGATTCGATGAGATTGTTCATGCTTGGATCATCGCCACTACTCTGTAAACTGTAATCGTTAATGATGGTTAGACGTTGTGTTTCATCCATAGTGCTCCCTTCCTTCGCCATCGTTAGCGAATGTTAGAATCTCATTGTTGTTATTATTCCAGTTGATAATTCAATGAGGTGGTATCAATCAGCAATCTATAGAGTATAGTCAACGGGATGTTATTCAGGTTGTTTCAAAAAGAAGGATGAGGAAAATAGTTATTTTATACGGAAGGCTGGTACTGGTGGGATTGACTATCATAAAGCACTGCCGTAACAGTGCATTAAGATGACAGAATGGGGGAGTAAATTTATAGAGCAATCATCACATGTTTGGTGACTAGGTAGTCATCAATGGCTTCTGCAGAAAGATCTTTACCAAACCCTGATTGCTTAAATCCACCATGGGGGGTTTCCGAAGAAAGGGGTAAATGGTCGTTAACCCATACGGTACCAAAGACTAAGTCACGCGAAAAACGCATCGCACGTTGAATATCTTTCGTAAATACAGAAGAGGCTAACCCATATTTAACGTCATTGGCCATCGTTAAGGCTTCGTCGTCCGTTTTGAAGCTTTGAATCGTCATCACTGGGCCAAAAATCTCTTCTTGAACGACTTCTGAATCTTGTTTGACGTTGTCTAATAAAGTCGGTGCATAGTAATAGCCACTGCGTTCAGGAATATATCCACCAATAAGTACGTTGGCACCAGCTTGTTGTGCACGTTCGACAAAGCCTGACACTGCTTGTTGTTGTGGTTGAGAAATCATCGAACCAATCATGGTATCGGTATCAAAAGGATTGCCAATGGTAAAATCTTTGGTCGCTTGAATGAGCGCATCAACGGTTTGATCGTAAATCGACTCATGGACCAATATTCGTGTTGCGGCGGTACAGTCTTGCCCGGAATTAAGAAATCCACCAATGGCTGCTTTTTCTGCGGCTTGTTTAATATCAGCATCATCGAAAATAATCAGTGGTGCTTTCCCGCCGAGTTCTAAATGGACGCGTTTCAATGTATCGGCAGCGGATTTCATAATTGCTTTGCCTGTGCGACTTGAGCCAGTTAGGCTCACCATCTGTACATCGGGGTGAGATGTCAGTGTAGCACCGGTATCATTATCACCGCTTAGAATGTTCAGCACGCCATCAGGCAGTCCGGCTTCTTTCGCGATAGCACCTAACAGTAACGACGTACGTGGTGTGGTTGGTGCGGGTTTCAAAATCGAGCTGCATCCAGCCGCCAGTGCTGGGCCAATTTTCCAAATTGCCATTAAGAAAGGGTAGTTCCATGGTGCGATGCCCACTGCAACACCACATGGTTCCTTGCGCAGAATCGAACTATAACCAGGGGTATAATCAGCGCTGCCTGACCCTTTGACATTGCGAGCCGCAGAAGCAAAAAATCGCAGGTTATCGATTGCAAATGGAATATCGCTGCCCAGCGAAACCAGGTCATAGGGCTTACCAGTATCTTCTGATTCAATCCGGGCAAACTCTTCACAGCGGGCTTCTATTAAATCCGCCATTTTGGCTAAAACAGCGGCACGTTCTGCAGGTGTTTTTTTCGACCAACGTCCATCCTCAAATGCCGCTTTTGCAGTAGATACCGCCATATTCACTTCATCGTTTCCAGCATTGGGTACGGTATCAATGATTTCTCCTGTTGCTGGGTTTTCAACGTTAAGTACGGCACCGTTACGCGCATCACACGCTTCACCGTTAATCCATAGTTGGTATTTCATGTTCCATTCCTTGCATCAGGTGCAGAGCATCGACGCTCTGCTTATAAATTGTAGGTAAGCTGTCGATAATGGATGCCCCTCAAACCAAGCGTTGAGAGGCAAATAAGTTAAGCGTAGGCATAGCCCAACATTAAAAAGGCGATAATTGCGCAGATAGCACCTATCAACGCATACGGGAATTGAGAAAAAGCGTGTGACATAGGTGAACAGCCAGAGCCTTGTGCGGCCAAAATGGATGAGTCGCTAAAGAAACAGGCGTGGCTACCGAAAGAGGATGCCGACAAAATAGCGCCTACGACCAATGGCATGTGTACGTCTAGGTGCTGAGCGACTGGAATCACGATAGGAATCGCGATAACAAATACGCCCCAGCTCGATGCAGTGCCAAACACAATTAATGCTAATACGACGAATACAATGGCTGGATAAGTCGCTTGGCTTAGGTAAGGTGTTACCGAATCAATGATGTATTGGGTCATACCCAAGGAATCGTTGATATCTTTTAAGATAAATCCACCAATAACGGTTGATAGGGGATACAGCATGCTGTGAAAGCCCTCAAATAGTGCATCTATTTGTTCGTTGATGGAGAGTAGGCCTTGAAAATAGAAGAGCAATGTAGTGACAGTAAAGGTAATAATAACGCCTTTTAACAGGTCGATATCATAATAAACGGTCGACAGGATTAACAATGCAACTGGGAAAAAGAAATTGAACAACTGAGCTTTCATGCTGAGTTGTCTTTTGGCTTTGGATTTGTTGATTAACTCTTCCCCTTCATAATCAGGAGGAACTGGGCGGCCACTCTTGGCACGTAATTCCGCTTTTTTCATAGGGCCAACATCACCGATAATGCCGGCAGCAACAAGAAACGCAATCAGCAATGCAATCCACGCATACATCATGAAGGGAATGGAAGAAACATACAGGTTCATGCCTTGGCTTTTGCCCGCTACGCCATTATTTTCTAATAGACCAGAGAAGAAGACTGCCCAAGTTGAAATTGGAACAATGACACACATTGGTGCCGCTGCTGAGTCGATAAGATAAGCAATTTTTTCACGCGATACTTGGTAGTAATCCGTTAGTTTTTTCACGGAAGAAGACACCGCGAGGCAGCTTAAGTAGTCGTCAATAAAAACGATGGCGCCTAGGATGACCGTCGCCATGGTGGATTGTCGACGTGATTTTATTTTAGTTTTCAACCATTCAGTAAATCCATCAAGGCAACTGCTGATTTCTAAAATACGGATGAAACCGCCCATCAAACCACACACCAATACCACCCAAACGATGGTTTCATCACCAACGACCTTGGAAATGGTATCGGTAAATGGGGTGATAAAGTTATTTGGGCTCATCATGATTAAACCCGCAGCAGACCCTGCCATCATCGACTCAAAAGGTCGGCGTGTCACAATCGCCATAACGAGTACAGCAAGGGTGGGGAGAATGGATTTCCATCCCCAAGCTTCGTCACCTGTGTGTGTCATCGAAAGTAAAAAGAAGGCGGCAAATATCGCTATTGTGACGATAATGCTGGTAATTTTCTTATTGTTCCAAAGCTTGGCTGTTTGGGTTGTCTGAATAGATAAGTCTTCGATGGTCTTATCTATATAGACTGGTTTCATTGAACTGTTGATTTCTGACATAAATAAATTTCCTTATAAATTTAAATAAATCCTTATATTTAAAAATCTTATGCGGCTCATACTGTCAACAAGCATTAGGTATGAGATAAATACAGCGATGGCATGTCCTTTTGGTTCAGGTAATACTCAAGTAAGCGTTGGTGCTGTACTTGAGTATCACACTAATCATTGGATAGTATCGGTGTACTATCCGATGGTTATTTCTCAAATGTTTTTAATCACGTCTTTCAATTCGACTAAGAATTTGTCGATTAATTCATAGGGGATATTCAGCGCAGGCTCAATTCGTACTACACGAGAGTTGTTTAAGGTTCCAGAAATTAAGATGCCGCGTTTAAACAAGCCTGATACGACTTCAAATCCGGTTTCATCATCGGTAAATACCATTCCAAGCAATAACCCTTTGCCAGTAACATCGGAGAGCACATCAGGGTATTGTTTTTGAATCTCGGCCAATTTACTTTGGATGTAAGCGCCTTTTTCTTTAGCTTGACCAGCTAAGTCTTCTTCTAAAAGAACCGATATTTGAGCAAGCGCTGCAGCGCAAGCAATTGGGTTACCGCCTGTAGTGGTGGTATGCATAAATGGGTTAAGTTCTAACACTTTCCAAATTTTAGCGCTGGCAAAGAACCCCGACATCGCGATAACACCACCGCCTAATGCTTTACCAAAACACATGATGTCAGGTGCGACATTCCAATGATCAACCCCAAAGAGAGTACCAGTGCGGCCAAAGCCAGTTTGCACTTCATCAGCGATCAGAAGTACACCGTATTTGTCACAGATTTTGCGTAGTTTTGGCCAGTAGTCGTCTGGTGGAACAATTGCACCCGCTTCACCTTGAATGGGTTCGGCAATCACTGCTGCAATACCGTCGCCGACTTCAATGGCTGATTTAATTTGTTCTTCAACTGCATCTGCATCACCAAAAGGGACATGGCGTACACCATCCAGCAAACGTCCTACGGGTTCGCGATACACGGCTTTCCCCATGAGTGATAATGCACCGAGTGATTTGCCGTGAAACGCACGAATAGTGGAAATAAAACCATTTTTTCCCGTGTACATTTTGGCCAACTTCATCGCGCCATCTACGGCTTCGGTGCCGGAGTTGGCAAAAAATCCGTATTGAATGTCGCCAGGGGTTAATTTGGCAATCACTTTTGCTAAGTGAGCGCGTAGTGGATCGAGCATTTCTTGGCTGTATTGAGGGCTGCGTTCAAGTTGTGCTTGTGCTGCGGCAACAATTTTAGGATGGCGAATACCAGGAGAATACAACCCAAAGCCACCGAGCATATCGATAAATTCTCGACCTAATACATCTTTTAGAATAGAACCTTGTCCAGACCAGTCGGTCAGTGCAATGCCTTCTGTTTCAGTCACTGACTTGCGGTATTCGAGAAATCCCTTGTTAATGTGATTTTTAAAGTTGTCGTAAGTACTTTGTGCAATCCAAGTCCGTTCTTCTTGATTAATCTCATCGTCACTTTTTGATACGAGATTAACCATTTTGCTCGCTTCAAAAAAAGCATCATCAATGTTACGTGTTGAATAATCCATTTCCTTTCCCTATTTCAATGTACTTCATGAAAGTCGTTGTTTTCTTTACGCTATCCATTTAGAACTATCTTTTGAAATGGGTTATCATCATGATTCTATGCATCATATTCATAATGGTAAGGACACTCATTGAATCTCGATCTCAACCAATTACGTATTCTCATTGCGCTGGATGATGAAAGAAATATCACTCGAGCCGCTGAGAGGCTGTACGTTAGCCAATCTGCCGCGAGTCATAATTTGGCCAAACTTAGAGAGCGTTTTAACGATCCTTTATTCGTTAGAACGAGCCGCGGTATGGAGCCAACTCCGTTCACAAAATCGATGCTGCCAGTATTGAGAGATGGAATGAACAATATTATTCGCGCGTCAGATATGCAGTCGTCATTTAATCCCCAGACAGATGCACATACGTTTTATATCGGCGCGTGTGATTATTTTGAATTCGTTGGCATGCCTTTGCTTGCTGAGGCCTTTGTTGAACGAGCGCCAAATATCCGCTTATCGATAGATATGAGTTCCGATCGCGTCAAGATGAAACGTATCGAAAAAGGGCGATTAGACCTATATGTTGGGATTAACAAGCTTGAAATCGCGTCGAAAAACTTCAATTGCTGGGAATGGTTAAGTGAGCAGTATGTTGCGGTCGTCCCGTTATGGCGAAAGCTCCCAGAGAAATTATCGACCATTGAATTTGCAAAAGAAAACCAAGTACATCTCCCCATTACCGAGAACGCTTCTGATGTGATTGATTCATGGCTGTATGAGCAAAACCTTTACCGAAATATTCAGATGGTAACGCAAAGTTACACCATTGGAGGGATGATCAGCGCTAAAACAGGCTTACTGTTTCCGGTCCCGATTCGTGTCGCTGAATTATTAACTGAGATGATCCCATTGAAAATTGTCGAGCTACCCGATGGAATCCCGCCTGTAACATTGAGTATTATTACGCATAAACTTTATGACCATCAAGAATCGATTCAATGGTTATTATCTGAAATTAATGCTCTTAAATAGCGAACAGTTAACGATATAATATTTATTATTTTATCATTAACAGATTTTATTTTCTTATTTTAGAGAATTGACTCTTATTTAAGACTGATTTATCAAAATAACCAGAAAATAACGGGAATGCTATGTATTATAAATTATTATAGTGGGCAATAATCACTTCTCATCGCTAGGGATGACAATAAGGATAGTTATATGATCTCAAAGATCTTTAAGAGGTATTTAATCTTTTGCGGCATAGTTGTAAATTTGGCGTTCCTGTATTCCGTTTATTCTTTTAGTCACACTCTAATTTCTGGTCAATCAGTCCCTGGTGTCTTTTTCAAAACAGCCAGCAAATTAGCAGGTCATTCATCCACGCGCTCTCTTGCTGATGTTCTGATGAAAGTGGGGAACACTTTAGATACTCCGGTTTATTACTGGAAACCTTTTGATCGCAAGCAGTGGCCCAGTGTGGGGCCTGATTATGACAATACACCTGTCACCGGTACTGAACCGAAGAAGAGAGTTTATGTTGCTGATTCTAAGTCATTACTTAAGGCAATTCGTTATGCAAAACCAGGGACAACTATTGTGGTTGCGGATGGTGAATATGAGATTCAATCTAAGCGATTTCCCACCAGTAATGAAGTGCCTTCTAAATATAATCCCATTGTGTTTAAAGCCGAGCATCCGGGCAAAGTAAAGTTGTTGATGACGTCTCTAGAAGGATTTTATATTAATCGTCCTTATTGGACGATTACAGGCTTTAAGTTTATTGGTCAGTGTAGTAATCAGAATTCTTGTGAACATGCTTTGCACGTGGTGGGTGAGGCGCAACATGTGCAAATTGTTAATAACGAATTTGTCGATTTTAATGCCGCGATTAAGGTGAATAAGAATGTTGGGGTTTATCCAGATGATGGCAAAGTTTTATATAACTACTTCTATTTTACCAAACCAAGAGACACTCGATATTCTGTTACGCCAATAAATATTGACCATGCGAATAATTGGTTAGTTTCTCATAATATTATTCGTAACTTTATCAAAACTGGCGGTAATAAAATTAGTTACGGTGTATTTATGAAAGGTGGGGCGAATAATGGGGTTATTGAAAATAATTTAGTGGTATGTAACTCTACCCAACACCGTTATGCTGGTTCTTCCATTGGTATCTCTGCCGGTGGTGGAGGCATGGAAGATCGTCGTGGTGGTGTTACCTACCAAACTAATCAACTGATTATTCGTAATAATATCGTTTTTCACTGTAGTGATGTAGGTATCTACTTAAATGCAGGTAAAGATACGTTGGTTAACAATAATACGCTCTACAATACGACTGGGATTGATGTCCGTTTCTCTGATAGTAGTGCTATGATATTTAACAATATTTTTAGTGGACATCTCCGTATTCGGGATGATGCGAAGGTGATTGCTAAATCCGGGAATTTAATTTATCCACGCGGATTTTTTACTAATAAAGAGCAATTAAACAGCGTGTTTTTATCGCCTGAAACGGGTAATTTTTCGATTGTTGACGATAAGTTAGATCTAACAAAAAAAGCGTTACCTTATCCAATGAGACCTAATGATAGCGTGGTCGATTTTTGTGGGGATACGGTTCATAGCAAAGAGAAATTCGTTGGTGCATTTCAAAACCGAGCGGGTTGTTTCTACCCATCAAATTAGCTATTTAGAGTCGTTTTAAACCAGAAGAGCCAATCTCTTAGCGAAATTGGCTCTTCTGGTTTAAACGGGCAAATGAACTAACTGGTTATTTGTTCTAGAAATAGTACTCTAGTGTTGCTTTAATAAAATCATCGTAACGAATAGAATAGAGTGAATCGGTTGGAGTATGATTGCTGCTTGCCCAAGCATCGATATTTAAGCTAAGCGAATTACTTAGCCTAGTGGAGGCTTCTAGCTTGTATAAGCGAATATCACTGTTATCGAGATCCTGAGTCATACCGAATAGAATTTGACTGCTGGCTTGGTCGTTAAACGATAGGCGCACCGCAGCAAAGAGATCGTTTTGTCCGATTGCGAGTGAGCTAGGCCCACGTGAATCGTATAGATATTCCGATAAAAGCCCCAAGTCGTAAACGCTATCGCCCACTCCGACGACGGTATATTCAAAGCCACTATCGGTTGAGGTATAGGTTTGATAGCTATCTTTATAACTGGCTTCTAACTTCCATAGCCAACTGCCTTTGGTGCCTTGTAAGCTAAGTCCGACATGTTTCATTTGTGCGTAATATGGAATGATGGTTGAACCGACGGCATTTAAATAGGGTTCTCGATCCGTACCTTGCAGATAACTTAACCCCAAATCCCAGTCACCAAGGGTTTTAGTATAACGGGTGGCGAAATCAATATGATGTTGCTCTGCTGATGATTCGTATTGGGGGTGGTCCGTATCGATAGGGACAATGGTTCTAAGCCGACCATCCTCCCCTGCAAAAGTACGTTCACGAAAATAGGGTAAAAGATAAAATTCCGCGACTCCCCAGTCCTTTATTGCCGTTAACTGGATCATAGGTTGACCCAGTTTATCTTCACCATCAATGGCCTCAACGTAGTCAATTTGGTTAATGACATCCACTAAGTGTTCTGCCTCGGTCACGCCCCAAAACACTTTATTGATACCCGCTCTTAGCTCATAGTCTCCCCAATAGTTAAGATAAAATAATTCACGGATATCGAAATGCGACCGTTCGCTATCCATCTCATCGTAGCGATAAAAAGGGGTAAACGTAATGCTCGAATTCTGATCTTTAAAATCCCAATAGAACTCGGGTTGGAACACGATTGATGGCTGGCCGTTGTCTTGGCCATCTTCTCCAGTTTGAAAAAACTGACGGTACTCGAGATTAACTTGGCCACTGATCTCCGGTTTTAATGCCGAGGCCGCAAACACGCTTGGCGTCACCATCAAGCTGCCAAGTAGCAGATGAAATAGGGAATGTGGTATTGCTTTTTTCAGCGTCTCACTCATCATCACTATCGCATCCGTGTCATAATATTTTTGTTAAAGTCTCGCTCTGAAAGGCCAGTTTTAAAATCGATATTACTGGTTTTTAAGACGGTACTTTTGCCCGTTTGGTGGTTGACCATCTCCAAGGTCAGCGCACGCCAATAATGATTGAGATACTGTTTATAGTCAGTCAGAGTCAGTGTTTTTAGCAGCGCTTTTTTACGATCGTAATATTCCGTTTTAATTGGGCGATATTCTGCTTTGTCTATCCATACGATGATCTTGGTGTAACCGGACATTTTATCAATAGGGACCTGTTCCACGACGAAGCAGGGCTGTCCATCAACCGATTCGTCACGTAGGTATCGAAAATGATATTTCTCTACTTCAAAGGAGCTTAAGTCTTCATAAGAAAACTCACTGCCCATAAATGGGCCCGATTTATTTCTCGAAGAAATACGTTTAACCCGCTTTAAGGCAGGCAAATATAGCCATTGGTCATCGTCACCTTGAATATGTGAGTAAGAAAGAAAGACGGTTCCTTTCACATCAAGAGGTTCATCAAATATGGTTAATCCTTTATCACCATCGTTTGCGACTTCGAGGGTTTTCATCCGCATAACCCGACTACTTTGATCGCCCTGAGCGTTTTTTAGAATCATTTGTACATCTGCGGTGGTGTCTTGCCATCCTTTATCTCGAGCTTTGCGCTCTTTGGCAATCGTGAGCCCCTTATCTTGATCCGCAGCATAAGCAGTACTAAAGCCAAACTGAATGAGTGCGATAGTACAAACTATGGCGGCAACCAGAGATTTTGGTTTTACCCAAATCCCTGAAGAGATAAATTGTTTCATTGCAGACTCCTTAAATGACAGACTCTTTATACAAAAAAGAGGGGCTTATTCTTGCAGTTGATCTTGATTGACCATGGGCTCCGACTGCTCTTTTTTATCAAAGAACATAAGGCAGCTTGGTAAAAAGATGAAATCAATAACTAACGCGATGAAAATAATCATGCTACTGAGTTTGCCCATGTCGGAATTTAGGCGGAATGTCGACAAAGTTAACACGCAGAATCCCGCAATTAAGACCACACTGGTTACCCATAACGCGCGCCCGACATTATGGAAGGAATAACGCACAGCATCTTGTGCAGACATGCCTTGCTTACGAGCAATTTGGTATTTCGTTAAAAAGTGTACACAGTCGTCAACCACAATACCTAGAGTTAGAGATGCCACCACAGAGAGCGCTAGGTTTATTTCTCCGGACAGCAAAGCCCATATACCAAACCCAATCACGGCCGGTGCCATATTGGGAATGATACTGTAAAGACCAAGTTTGAAAGACCGTAACGCCAGCACCAGTAATCCTGAAATCATGATTAGACTGATGGGTAATGATATCAGCATACTACGCATGTTTTTGGATCCGATATGAGCGAACATCAGTGATGGGCTGGACTGAGTAATACTTTTCACTTTTCCGCCAAGGTTATGATCTTCAAACCAATGGTTAATCCGGCTTTCCAGCGCAATAAATTTGTGACTGCCTAAGTTTTCAGTTGTGATCTGAACTTTTAAAGCGGATTTAGCAATATTAATCTGATTATTGAGATCTAACCCATAGGGTAACGACATCTCATACATCAATAAATATTGCGCGGAAAGCTGGCGATTGGTGGGGAGGCGATAATAAGTTTGATTATCCGCATGCATGTTCTGGTTTAACCGTTTGAGAATGTCGGTGAGTGACGCGACATGGTCTACCTCAGGTTGTTCTCGTAACCAATGAGTGAAGTTTTCTACTGTTTTAAGGTATTGAGGATCAACAATGCCTTGGTCTTCTCCTGAGTCGATCACGACACTGATCGTTCCCATCCCGCTAATATGTTCTTGCATGTAATCAGCAACAGTGCGGAAGTCACTGCCTTTATTAAAGTATTTTACCGAATCATCATTAATGGTATTGAGTGGAATTAAGGCCGCACCAGCGATGATGACTAACGTAGAAGAAATCAGTAGAAAGTGACGGTATTTAATGATGGCATCAGCAATTGAATCTATGAAAGCGGTACTTTGCTGGGGCGGTTTCGCTGAAATTTTAATGGGCAGTAATTGCAATAATATAGGCAATAGTACAAGTGACAGTAAGCACGCAATCATGACGCCAATGGCCGCCAAATTACCAAACGTTCTGAGTACTGGTGAATCTGACATATTCATCATGAAGAAGCCGACTGCTGTTGTCACAGAAGTGATGATAACGGGCATAACATCCATTTTTAAACTGTGAATGATGGCCGCGGATTTACTCTCTCCCTGCTGCATTTGGTGGCGCATCGTGGCAATAATATGGACACAATCGGCGACCGCTAAGGTTAGGATCAAGGTAGGTATATTAACGGTAGCAACGTTGATTGAAAGTCCAAGCCAGCCAGAGAGACCGACCGTCGATAGGACAGCGGTAATGATGACAATTAATGTCGCAAACACACTTAGCGTCGAACGCAATAAAATAATCAGCACTGCCAAAATGACCAAAAACATCCCCGGAACTAGGTGCGTAATATCCTGCTGTGCCGATTGCATCAGCGCATAATTCATCGCCACTAATCCGGCTTTATAAAAATGTACATCGGGGTTGTCTTGCTCATATTTGCTGAGCGTGTTCGTTACGTAATCGTATGTTTCTGCAATTTCAGCGGTTTTGTCTTTTTCTGGTAATTGCACCGTGATGTTAACCACAGCTAAGTCCCCTTTCTTAGAGACTATCGCATTGCGTGTTTCTGGGGTGTTAAGGGCCACTTGCCGTATTTTAGTAATGGCTTGGGCGGTTAATACAAGATCGTTGGGCACTAAATCTCGCACCGCTAAATCGTCGCCATCCGCCTCAGTGTGTTGATAATTCGTGATGGAATCAACTCGGCTCGAGTAGGGAGTCTGCCATGCGTCGTCAGTAATATTTTTAATTAAGGTGAGTGTTTCAGGGGTAAACACATCGCCGTTTTTAGGCGCAATAAGAATGGCCAGATTATCAGTTTTTGCAAATTCTGCTTGGATTCGATCAAAGGCTTTTAACTGTGCGTTACCTTTATCGAAAAAGATATTGTAATCCCCTCTAAACTGCAGATCTTTAATGCCAATAGAGGCAATAACGATGAAAACCAAAACGATGCAAAGAGAAGTAATAGGTGCATGCACAATATGGCGTAACCATATATCAGGTTGTGATAACCGGCTTTTCTCATTTTGATTCATCATTAACCTCTAGTAATTCGTCCTCCAGACTCAATAACAATGGTCAACTCACTACGATCATAGCTATTTACGCAAAGAAAACTTCTCCATAAGTGCATACAAAGTAGGGCGAGTAATACCTAGTAGCCCAGCGGTATTAGACATATTGCCGTCACTGATTGATAACGCTCGCGTCACCGCTTGTTTTTCAGCAACTTCGCGAACGTGTTTTAAGTTGATTTCCAGCGCAGCAGATTCTTCATCGACAGGTAGTGCTAGATCTTGCACGGTGATGTTTTTGCCATCGGCCATAATACAAGCGCTTTTGACGCGGTTTTGTAACTCACGAACATTTCCTGGCCATGGATACTGAATCAGAGCTTGAATTGCTTCTTCGGTAAATCCATTGATCTGTTTACCGATTTGTTGACAGTTGGTTTGTAGTACGGAACGAGCAATAAGAATAATGTCTTCACCACGCTCTTTTAAGGGTGGTATATTAATGGTCATTTCGCTAATACGGTAAAAAAGATCTTCACGAAATGCTTTTTCAGCCACCATTTCTTGAAGGTTTTGATGGGTAGCACAAACGATGCGTACATCCACTGGAATATCTTGTCTACCACCGATACGTGTCACCACTTTTTCTTGTAAGAAACGGAGTATTTTGGCTTGTAAGGGATAAGGCATATCACCAATTTCATCCAAAAATAACGTGCCACCTTGGGCGCACTCAACTTTCCCTTTCGTGGTTTTCACTGCGCCAGTGAAGGCGCCCCGTTCATAGCCAAACAGTTCACTTTCAAGTAATGTTTCAGGAATCGATGCACAGTTAATCGCGACAAATGGGTGATCTTTGCGCTGACTTGAATCGTGAATGGCATGGGCAAGCACTTCTTTGCCTGTCCCACTTTCCCCAAGCAATAAAGTGCTCACATCGGTAGGGGCAATGCGTTCGATTAGTTCACAAACACGCTGTACTTCAGGGCTGTGGCCGATGAAACCATTGTGGTTAAGCGAATGCTTTTTTAAATTTTCATTTTCTAGTTCAAGATTCGCCATGACAAAGGCACGACTGAGCATCACAGAGAGAATTTGGTGATCAATGGGTTTTTGATAGAAATCATGAGCTCCCATATCAACAGCTCGTAGGGCGTGATCTTTTTGATCGTTACCGGTAATGACTATGATTTTGGCTTTAGGCGCTAACGCGAGGATCTCTTTTAAGGTTGCAAAGCCTTCACTGGCATTATCGGCGTCGGGGGGTAATCCTAAATCTAGGGTGATCACCTTAGGTTCGTGACGACGTAACGCATTAATTGCTGTTGCTCTATCCCCAACAGTGACGATGTCATACTCGGGGAACGCCCATTTTAATTGTTTTTGAATGCCACGATCATCTTCAATAATCAGTAGTGTTTCCCTTTCCATTACGTATAGCGCCTTTTCCTTTGAACGGTTACAAACGGTACTTGTTATGCTTATGCATTCGCCAACAACTCGCTAGGGATATACAAAAGCTTCTGGTTGTGTATTTCTTGTGATCATGTATGCCCGACAAAAAGGGCTACCTTGTTAAAGTTCTATTGATAAAATAAATTTTAATAAGGTAACTCTTGTGATTACTGAATGATGTTATCCGTTATTACAGTATTAATTATATGCCTATGATTAAGGTTTTAATGCGTTGATTGAGAGCAGAAATGAGAAAAATGTTAAATCGGATGAGTTGCTACCCAATTTATATATAACGGTATCAATCACGCATATGTATAATTTTGTCTAAATGCTAAGTTACTAATTTAATTATATTGAATAGGCTATATCGTCCTTATTAAAAATAGAAGAGAACGGAAAAATTTCCTGCCTAATTCACGGTATATTCTTAAAGTTAAGACACCAAGCGCAGCGGTTCATTGAGTATGGTGTTTCTTTTTGCTTTACATCGTTTGTACGGTAAATGGAATGTGTAAAACAAACTGTGATCCTTCACCTAGGGTTGAATCAACCTGAATATACCCACCAAGTTGTTCAATAAATTTTTTGGCATCGTAAGCGCCAATGCCCATACCTGAATTGCCTTTTGTCGTATCGAAAGGCTTAAACAAACGTTTCTCGATAAACTCTTCACTCATTCCCGAGCCGTTATCTGCAATTTTAATCAAATAGTGGTTGTTCTCTAGAGCGGTTGTCACCTGAACGAAACCGTCGGACTTAGTCGCCTCTTGTGCATTTTGTATTAAATGGATCAACATATTGCGAAATCGCTCTTGATCGGTATTGAGAGTTAAGGACTGCGTAGTGTCTGAATGGTAAATAGGTTGGGGTTGCGACGTCTGACATTCCACACAGCAGTCTTGTATAACATCTTCGACGGAGAACGTTTTATCCACTTGGGTAGAGGTTTCTTTTTTACGAAGGTGCTCAACCACTTTACTGAGACGTTCCACCGCAGAATCAACGGTATCAAAGGCATCATCAATAAACTCAGGATTGTCTCTATGACGTTGAGCATTTTGCGAAAGTAACTGTAATTGAGCCAGAATGTTTTTTAAATCATGAGCGAGAAAGGCAGACATTCGGTTAAATGTGTCGAATTGCTGATTCTCGGCCAAAATTTGATTGGTTAGATACAAATTCAAATAAACAGATAACTGTTTACTAATCGCAAACATGAGGTCGCGATCTTCCCAATTGAGCGAGTGGGTTGTATTTGGATGAGAAATAAAACAGACGTGACTATTGCCATTGTGATTAATGATAGGAACGACATAATCGAAGGTTTCAATTTGTTCGGCGAGGGTTTCATCGTAGCTGAATGGATCTTGGCTGTGACCATTCGCGAGTTGTTTGATATCAATTATCCATGCATGTTCAATCGATGCCTTGGCCAAAGGCACTAAAAGGTCATCCGCTTCAGGGTACCCCTGTTTTAGATTATAGAGTGTTTTATTGCTCAATTTATCGTTTGCGACCGTCGCTAATAAGCCTGCATCGCAATCGAAAGGCTGAATTATGGCGCTGAGTGCAATTTGAAAGGGTTCATTGACGTTTTGCTCCAAAATAGCAGCGAACTTCATCCATTCTTCACGGTATTCATATTTGTTTGCGTAAAAGTGCTTGGTAATAAAAACCTTCAGCTTTCGCCTGAGAGATTCTGACGTAAATAGACTGGCGAGAAGCAGTACACTGAGGGCAAAAAATACGTTCTGAGCAACACTTCCCCAGTTTTCGCCAAGGTATCGGATGTAATACCCCGCGATTGCCATGACCAGCAAATAAATACCAGCAATAGTGAGTAATGTGCTGCTGTATACGACTTCCCGAGAGACATAAATTCGAGTTGACCAGTTTTTGACTCGTCGTGCTGTCATAGTAATTAATGGAATAGTGACAATAGCGACCCAACCGCGAGCCAAAAAGAATAGGCCATCGACACGATTTGTAAGAGCGCCATTTGCATACAATGCAAAGTCGTAGGCGAAAGTCATTCCTAAACCCAAGGTGATAGGTTTGATGGCCCAGCGGTCTTGCTTGTCTGTGCGACGATAGAGTTGTTCGATAAACCATAGTCCAACCGCTGATTGCGCAAGGTGAATCAACAAAAGATAACGGTTAGGTAGCCAGTAGGTAGTGACAGTGCTGATTTCTACGATGATGAGTAAGATGAATACTGGCAGAGTTCGTCTTACAAAATGATCTTTACTAAGAAATTCCCGTAATGTTTTTTGATCACTTAAAGTGCCGATAATGAGTAATAACCAACCGGCATTACGTAGTGTCTCGATAGGCAATAGCAGTTGACCTACTCTAGGATATATTGCCAAAGCGGCGGTGAGTGACCATAGTGCGCTTAATAATGAGGAAATTAATAATAATGATCGTTGCAGAGTTTTTTGTTTCGTTGTTAATAACAGAATAAACAAAAATAAAAATCCCAAAGCAACAATGCCATATCCTGCAGAATTCAATAATAAATCCGACATAATTTCCTATTAAATATCCGATGCAACCCAGTCGCTAACTATGACTTAGGCCTAGATTAGATTGTGATGTTTTACTTTAGCGCTTTGGCCACTAATAGCCAAACGACTTCGCTGCTCAATGTGCGTTAAGCGTTAATTGTGAGAAAATTCGCCGGCATTTATTCGTTTCTACGCGGTATGAAGAGCTCAGCAGTTTATGGGGCGATACATATTCGATGAACCACTATCTAGAATTGTTTCAGCATATTTGTTTAATCATAAATAAAAAATCCCAGAGCCTAAAGAAGACGCTGGGATTTATAGCGGTAATCAAAAAACCTAATTCGCTAACCAACTGCGTGTATGGTTATAGTTCCATCTGCTTTTTGTTACGGCGACGTTGGAATCCAGCTAAGCCTATAAATGCGAGACCCATTAGAGATAACATACCTGGTTCTGGTACTCTACTAGCCAAATCGACAGTGCCGGTATTACTAACGCCGTAAGCATAACCACCATCTGCTATTGCTTGTGATAATTTTAATGTGGTCGTACCAGAGTTACCATTCAAATAGTCATCAATGTCTTCACCTGAATAGTTTTCAATAGCTTCGGCATAGCTATCATAGACGCTACTAGGGAAGCCAACTGTGGTGATAACATCAAAGTAATAAGCTTCGTAATCAACAGACGAAATAAGATCTGCTAAATCAACCCATTCACCGTCGACTTCGACATAGAAGTAGCCTTCAGCAACGTCGGAAATCGATAATGTTAACGAAATTTGTCCGACAGTTAGATTGCCATCAGCATCTAGGGATAGCAAAGAACTGCCGTCCACAACAGTTAAACTCAGAATGACCTCTCCATCAGAGTTGTACCAATTCATTGTTGAACCATCAAAATATGCTGTAGAGTACGTATATGTGTCGCCTGAACTTGTAGTGGATGAAACCGTGTTGTTTAAATAACCGGTTAAAGTATTAACTGTATATATACCATCTACTGATGTATCAGTTGCTGTTAAATACGTATAGTCAGTGAAAGTATCACCATCACTGAGAGTGCCATTACTGTCTGCGTCTGTAAGATGAACGATACTGTAACCAAAGAAATTTAGGGTATCGATATCGGTTAATGAACCGTCATCAATCACACCATCTCCATCAGAATCAATCGCCCAGTTAAGACTCGATAAAGAGAAGGAACCAGCATAAGCTTGACTAGAAACGAGTACTACCAAGCAGAGCATTATGAGTTTTCCCATATTATGTAATGCTTTCATATTATTTACCTTTGTCCATGATGAGGTTTTTGTTACCGCTCTAATACGAAGCATTAATGATGCCATATTTTTTATTATATATTTTTCAATAAGTTAAATTAAAATTAGTGAGATTGGACGAGGAGGGGAACGTTAGACTGTATAGATGTTTGACATGGTTGCATATAAATATAAATATGACTATTAGTTTATATTCAATAAGTTGTACTTATTATCTTGTTATTATGAGATTATTATCATAATAAGATATTGAATAAAAACGATATTTAATTATTTTGATATCGAGATGAATGTAAATTATCCTGACACTGGTTAAGTAGGATTAATTTAACCTATTGAAATTAAAAATTTAAATAAAGATAAGTAAGGGGGAAGGGATTAAAATAGATGCCACTTCCAAAGATTTCTCTCGTGTCAGTGACATCATTATTTAGATATAAAGTCAGAGTGATAAATGGCTTAGCAATGCGTTAGTTTAAGTTGGAATTTGCGGCGACGCTGTAGTCCGGCTAAACCAATAAAAGCGAGTCCCATTAAAGTAAGCATGCCTGGCTCAGGAACTCGGCGAGTGAGGTCGACCGTACCGTCATTGACGACCACAAACGTATAGCCAGAACCAGTAAAGGCATCTGTTAAATCTACAGTGGCTATTCCTGCATAATCAGTTAAATAAGTGCTAGTATCCACTGTGGTATAAGCATTAAGCTCAGCCTCATAAGCCGCAAGGATTGCATCAGGTACCCCAGCATAAGTCAGCACACTAAAGTAGTAAGCGTCATAAGGTTTACTCGCGACTAAGTCTGCAAGATCGACCCAAGTCCCATTCACATCAACATAGAAATAGTCGGCAACGACAGAATCAATGCTGAGCGTTAGAGATATTTGACCGATGGTTAAATCAGTACCATCCAATAGCAATAATGAACTACCGCTGGTTACGCTAATGGTTAGGATTGAGGTATCAGAGGCATCATACCAACTCATCGTCGAACCATCGAAATAGGCCGTCGAATACGTTAAGCTGCCAAAAGTCACAGTATTATCCAATGTCCCAGTCATGGTATTCAGCGTGTAGATACCAGCGAGATCATCGGCGGTAAGATAATTGTAGTCAGTAAAGGTATCATTATCAGTCAATGTTCCGCTAAAGTCGGTATCAGAAACTGAAACTAAAGTATAACCCGCAAAATCTAGCGTATCGATATCGACAAGTCCGTCAGAGGTGTCGCCATTTCCATCGATATCAACAGCCCAATCTAAACCAGCGAGTGAAAAAGATCCTGCATATGCTTGGCTTGCACTTGCGAGTGCAAAACAGAGCAAGAATCCTTTTATCATTTTGCTTAATATAGCCATGTAATTAATCTCCACATCGACATCCGAATTGTGTTGGTTTTTTTATTGCGGATATCATTTAGCAGGAATAATGCCAATCGTAATTAAATAGATTAATCAGGTGGTTGCGTTAGGAGTGATGAATATATTCATGCTAATTTGAGTAACCTGTAAAATACACTGACAAGTAACCTATTTAAATTAACAATATTGTAATTATGAGTGTGTAATTATCTTTTAATAGTTAGTTAAAACAATATGTTTTACTGTTTTTATTGTTTTTTATCACATTTTAATAG